>NZ_BAAGDE010000007.1:66779-152621 GCF_054660795.1 Mycobacterium sp. MUNTM1 | reverse complement strand
GTCGTAGACCTCTTGGGACTGGATGGCAAGGGCCTGCTCGCGGTTCGCCTCGAGCGCCTCGGCCCACAGGTCCAGCGTCCGGGCGTAGTGCAGCTGCAGCGACTGAACGCGGGTCAACTCGAAGCCCGCCGTGACCCCGTACTCGCCGACGGTCTGGGGCGTCGGCAGCCAGCCGCCGGGGAAGATCTCGGCCAGGATGAATTTCGAGAACTCCACGATCTCACGCGTCAGCGTCAAGCCCTTGGCCCGTGCTTCCTTGAACGAGGGCCGAACGATGGTGTGCAGCAACATGACTCCGCCGGGCGGCAGCGCGTTGTAGGCCATCTTGAAGAAGCGGCCGTAGCGCTGGCGGCCGAAGTGCTCGAACGCCCCGATCGACACGATGCGGTCCACCGGCTCGTGGAATTTCTCCCAGCCTTCCAGGAGCACGCGCCTGGTGCGGGCGGTGTCCATCTGATCGAAGGACTTCTGCACGTGCTCGGCCTGGTTCTCCGACAGCGTCAGGCCGACGACGTTGACGTCGTATTTCTCGATGGCGCGCCGCAGGGTGGCTCCCCAGCCGCAACCGATGTCCAGCAGCGTCATCCCCGGCTCGAGGTTCAGCTTGCCCAGCGCCAGATCGATCTTGGCGATCTGCGCCTGTTCGAGGGTCATGTCGTCGCGCTCGAAGTAGGCGCAACTGTAGGTCTGCGTGGGATCAAGGAACAGCCGGAAGAAATCGTCGGACAAGTCGTAATGGGCTTGCACATTTCCGAAATGCGGCGTGAGCTGCACAGACATGTCGACACGAGCCTTCCTGTATTGCGGGGGACAGGGGTGAACGGTCGAACGGCAACACCGCTGTATCCCCCGATACCCCCACTGCATGCTAGTACCTGCGGCGGGACCAGTCGCGCTCCCGGCGCGGTGGGACGGGCCCAATTCAGGGTCCGAAGCCGTCCTGACCCTCGCGCGGCGGCACGATCGGCGGCGGGTGGGGCTCCCCGCGGAACTTCTCCAGCGACCCGCCGACCTCGACGATCCCCTTGAGGGCATTCCAGCTCAGCATGGTCAGGTAGTCGATCAATTCGTCGCGACTCATCCGCGGGTACGACATCCAGGAGTGGGTGGCCAGCTGGACGCCGCCGACGATCAAATACGCCCACGGTTCCGCACCGCCGGTGTCCATTCCGGCGTGTTGCATGCGTCGGCGCATCAGCACCGCGAGCATGCGCGCGATGATCCGCTCGGAATCGGCGATGACTTTGCTTTTGCTGGCCGAGCTGTTGGACATCACGAACCGGTACGGCTCGGGTTCGTTCGCGACGGTCTCGACGTACACGCGGATGACCTCGCGGGTCAGGTCGAAGCCGTCGAGGCCAGAGGTAAGCGCCCCAGCCATATTGGGGATCAGGGTGGTTTGGGTGAACCGCATCATCACGGCCGTCGTCAGGTCGTTCTTGTCGACGAAATAGCGATACAGCACCGTCTTGGAAACGCCGATCTCGGCGGCGATCTCGTCCATGCTCAGCGCGCCACCGAGTCGGCGAATCGCGTCGATCGTGCCGTCGACCAACTCGTTACGACGCTCCACTTTGTGTTGATGCCAACGCCGCTTGCGCCCATCCATTTTGACGCTCACAGCCACGATTTGCTCTGCCACAGTCGCCGAATTCCCATTCCCTAGACGCCCTTGATCTTACGGCGTGAGGGGGTCGGATTCTTGTCCTGCCCGGGCGTGGGTGAGACGTCGCGAACAGTGTCGTCACACCAATCCGCGGGAAAGATAGATGATGTAGTGGTGGCACATCGAGCCTCGGTGAGAGGCGAAGCGTCGGGCCCGCCGGGGGCGGGGCCGGATTCGGCGACGTCGGCGGCCGCCGCCAGACCTGCTCGCGCGTCCTTTGCCGAATCGTTCGCCGGCGCCGATCCCGAGGCCGATGCGCAGCGCCGGGTGGCGTTGCGCCGGATGAAGATGGTGGCACTGAGTTTCCTGATCGGTGCCACCGGAGTGTTCCTGGCCTGCCGGTGGGCGCAGGCGCATGCCAGCCTCGGGGCCTGGGTCGGGTATGTCGGCGCGGCGGCCGAGGCCGGGATGGTCGGCGCCCTGGCGGACTGGTTCGCGGTGACCGCGCTCTTTCGGCACCCGCTGGGCATTCCCATCCCGCACACCGCGATCATCAAGCGCAAGAAAGACCAGCTGGGCGAGGGCCTGGGCACCTTCGTCCGGGAGAACTTCCTGTCGCCGGAGGTCGTCGAGACCAAGCTGCGCGACGCGCAGGTGTCCGGCCGGCTCGGCAAATGGCTGTCGGAGGCCGTCCATGCCGAGCGGGTGGCGAGCGAGACCGCCACGGTGCTGCGGGTGCTGGTGGAGCTCCTGCGCGACGAGGACGTCCAGCAGGTGATCGACCGGATGATCGTGCGCCGGATCGCCGAACCGCAGTGGGGCCCGCCGGTCGGGCGGGTGCTGGCCACCCTGCTGGCCGAGCACCGGCAGGAGGCGCTGATCCAATTGCTGGCCGACCGGGCCTTCCAGTGGTCGCTGAAGGCCGGCGAGGTCATCCAGCGGGTGGTCGAGCGCGATTCACCGACCTGGTCGCCGCGCTTCGTCGACCATCTGGTCGGCGACCGTATCCACCGCGAGCTGATGGACTTCACCGACAAGGTGCGCCGCAATCCGGACCACGAACTGCGCCGGTCGGCCACCCGGTTCCTGTTCGACTTCGCCGACGACCTGCAGCACGACCCGGACACCATCGCGCGCGCCGATGCGATCAAGGAGCAGCTGATGGCGCGCGACGAGATCGCCAACGCCGCGGCGACGGCGTGGAAGACGTTGAAACGGCTGGTCCTCGAGGGCGTGGACGATCCGTCCAGCGCCCTGCGCACCCGGATCGCCGACACCGTCGTCCGGATCGGGGAATCGCTGCGCGACGACGCCGACCTGCGGGACAAGGTGGACAACTGGCTGGTCCGGGCGGCCCAGCACCTGGTTTCGCAATATGGGGTGGAGATCACAGCGATCATCACCGACACGATCGAGCGCTGGGACGCCGAGGAGGCCAGCAGGCGCATCGAGCTGCACGTGGGCCGTGACCTGCAATTTATCCGGATCAACGGCACGGTGGTCGGTTCGCTGGCGGGGCTGGTCATCTACGCCGTCGCGCAGTTGCTGGTCTAGCGCATTTTCTAGCAGTGCTAACAAGTGCTTGCAATAGCAAGCACTTGTAGTAGTCTGGGCGCGTCCAGATCAGCCGCCGACCAGGAGCACGTCATGACGCCCGAGGAGAAGCTCTCCGCCAAGGTGTCCAACGCTGCCTCCGAAGTAGCCTCTGACATCGGCAGTTTCATCCGTAGCCAGCGTGAGCTCGCGCAGGTGTCGGTGCGTCAACTCGCCGAGAAGTCCGGGGTCAGCAATCCTTATCTGAGCCAGGTGGAGCGTGGATTGCGTAAGCCCTCCGCCGATGTCTTGAACCAGATCGCGAAGGCCCTCCGGGTCTCCGCCGAGGTTCTCTATGTGCGCGCCGGGATTCTCGAACCCAGTGACAAGAGTCAGGTGCGGGACGCCATCGTCACCGACACTGCGATCACCGAGCGCCAAAAGCAAATCCTGCTCGACATCTACTCATCGTTCACCCAGCAAAACGAATCGATCCACGAGGAGTGTCCGACCGAATCCGACAGCGAGTGATCGGCCCGTGTTCGCCCGGCACCGTAGCCATCTGTGCTGGGAGTTTGCGCCACAAGCGGGCTCTCCACATCGCGCTAGCGAGTTGGTGATGTATAGACGACCGGCCGTCGCGGTTACCCGAAGGGGAGGACCTACCGGTTTCCGGCTGAATTGCGGAACGAACCACCCCGACACTGGCGGCCCCAGTTGCGAAGGAGACGTTTGCACCTAACTTCTCGACCAGACAGCTAAAACGCCGAATAACACCGATAGCGAAAGCCAATGAAAGGAATCACCATGGCGGAAAACACGAACATCGAAGACTTGCGGGCTCCGCTGCTCGCGGCGCTGGGCGCGGCCGACCTGGCCCTGGCCACCGTCAACGACCTGATCGCCGGCCTGCGCGAGCGCGCCGAGGAGACCCGCGCCGAGACCCGCACCCGGGTCGAGGAGCGCCGCGCTCGCCTGACCAAGCTGCAGGAGGACCTGCCCGAGCAGTTCACCGAGCTGCGCGACAAGTTCACCACCGAGGAGCTGCGCAGGGCGGCCGAGGGCTACCTGGAGGCGGCGACCAACCGCTACAACGAGCTCGTCGAGCGCGGCGAGGCGGCCCTGCAGCGGCTGCGTAACCAGACCGCGTTCGAGGACGCGTCCGCGCGCGCCGAGGGCTACGTCGACCAGGCCGTCGAGCTGACTCAGGAAGCTCTCGGCACCGTCGCGTCGCAGACCCGCGCGGTCGGCGAGCGCGCCGCCAAGTTGGTCGGCATCGAGCTGCCCGGCAAGACCGAAGCCACCACCAAGAAGGCGCAGAAGGCCGTCGCCAAGAAGGCCCCGGCCAAGAAGGCTCCGGCCAAGAAGGCTCCGGCGAAGAAGGCCGCGGCCAAGAAGGTCACCCAGAAGTAAGCACGACCCAGCACGACGTTCGGCTCCGAGTCACCTTCGGGTGGCTCGGAGTCGACGTTTTGGAGGGTGCCCGCATACCCTTAAGGCGTGAACCACCTCGTGGGAACCGTCATGCTGGTCTTGCAGATCGCCGTCCTGGTCACGGCCATCTACGCGTTCGTGCATGCCGCGCTGCAACGACCCGACGCCTACACCGCCGCCGAGAAGCTGACCAAGCCGGTCTGGTTGCTGATCCTGGGCGGAGCCGTCGCGCTGACGTCCATCCTGGGTTTCGTTTTCGGCGTGCTCGGAATGGCGATCGCGGCCTGTGCCGCGGGCGTATATCTGGTCGACGTTCGACCCAAACTGCTTGAGATTCAAGGTAAGTCGCGCTAGCGGAATGAAGGCCCTGCTGACGGCGCCGATCGCGGCGCTCGTCGCCTTGTCCTGTCCGGTACCGCACGCCGTCGCCGCCCCCGACCCGGGGGCGGATCCGCCCGCTCCGGCCCCGCCGTACATCGACCACACCCAGTGGGCGCAGTGGCAGGGCCGCAGCAGCCTGCGCGTCTTCCCGTCGCCGGCCGGCCGGGCCGCCTCGCGAATTCCCGGGGCCACGGCGCCGGCCGACGAGGCCTGGGCCGAGGTGCTCGCCTTGTCGCCGGACGCCGACACCGCCGGCATGCGCGCGCAGTTCCTCTGCCACTGGCAGTTCGCCGAGATCGCCCAGCCCGGCAAGGTCAGCTGGAACCTGGAGCCCTGGCGACCGGTCGTCGACGACAACGACATGGTCGCCTCCGGCTGCAATCCCGGCGCTCCGGAAGAATCCTTCTAATGGCAACCCAACCCAGCCGAGCGCAATTGGCGGCGTTCGTCGACCACACCCTGCTCAAGCCCGAAGCGACCGACGCCGACGTGGCCGCCCTGGTCGCCGAGGCGGCCCAACTCGGCGTCTACGCGGTGTGCGTCTCGCCGTCGATGGTTCCCGTCGCGGTGCGAGCCGGCGCCGGCGTGCGGGTGGCCAGCGTCGCGGGGTTCCCGTCCGGCAAGCACCTCCCGGCGGTGAAGGCCCACGAGGCGGCCCTGGCCGTCGCGTCCGGTGCCTGCGAGATCGACACGGTCATCGATGTCGGGGCGGCGCTGGCCGGCGACCTCGAGGCGGTCCGCGCCGACGTCCACGCCGTGCGCGGCGCGATCGGCGGGGCGGTGCTGAAGGTGATCGTGGAGTCGGCCGCGCGGCGGGCGCTGGCCGACGAGCCCACGCTGGCGCAGGTATGCCGCGCCGCCGAAGACGCGGGCGCCGACTTCGTCAAGACGTCAACCGGGTTTCATCCGGCCGGCGGCGCATCCGTGCGCGCCGTCGCGCTGATGGCCGAGGCCGTCGGCGGGCGCCTCGGGGTGAAGGCCAGCGGCGGCATCCGTACCGCCGAGGACGCGCTCGCGATGCTGGATGCGGGCGCCACCCGGCTGGGGCTGTCGGGCACCCGGGGAGTGCTCGACGGCCTCCGTCGAGGGGACTAGCTGCTCGCCGTCACAGGTTGGCGAAGCAGGGGTCGTTGTCGTTGCCGGCCGGGATGGTGGCGTTCCGCGTCGAGAAGTGGCTTGTCACACCCTTATCCGTGACCTGCACGCTGTCGGCGTGGATGCCCATCGGGTAATTCTTGGTCAGGTTCGAGGTGAAGTCGTCCAGCGTCGACTGCACGGACTCCTTGGGCATGGTGAAGCCGAGCGCGTTGAAGCTGACGATCTGCAGCTGCAACCCGGTGCCCGAGACCACCGGCTTGGCGGTGATGTTATCCAACATGCCCTTCAACTCGATGGTGCCGTCGGCGGGATGCGGGGTCACGGTGTTGGTGACGAACGGACCCAGCACCGGGATCGCGTTCTGCACCGATTGCTTGATGCCGTCACTGGTCCAGTCGATCGTCGCGTCCAGTGAGCCGACGGTGCCCTTCGAGTTGCCCGAGTCCTTGAGCCGGACGTCGTTGATGTTGATCGAGAGCTTCATGCCCTTGGCGTCGCGGATGTTGTTGCCGGCCGTCTGCACCGAGATGTTGGTGTAGTGCTTGGTCGCCTGCTGCCACAGCATCAGGGGCGTCACCCCGAAGGACGCGGTGGCCTGGTCCTTGACCTCACACGCCACCGCCTCGGCGACCTTGCTGTCCGCGACGTGGCGTACGTACAGCTCGGCCCCGATGAGCCCGGCGATGATCAGCGCGATCACGATAATGAAGATCAGCAGGACCGACACCGGGTCACGGCCGAAGCGGCGCTTCTTCTTCCCCGGCGTCGCGTCCTCGGCCGGGGGAGTGGCGAACCGCTCCGTCGGACCCGCGGGCGGGGTCGGCGGCGGTGGGTAGCCGGGCTGCTGCATGTTCGGCTGGGGCGTCCCGAATCGTTCGGTCTGCCCGGGTGGGGGACCGTGAGCGGGCGGCGGCGGCGGGGGCACGTGACCCGGGCCGCCGGTGCTGATCCGCTCGGTCGGCCGCTCGGTGGGCGGCTGGCCGAAGGGTCCCTGGTTGGAGGGACGGCCCCACTGCGACGGGTCCGGGTTGGGTGGTCCTTGTGGGTTCGTCACCCGACCGATTCTGCCCTATCAACCTGAGCAAAGTCCGAGCGGTTGCTGAGGACTGCGATGCTCTTGCGGGCCTTCGCGACCCTGTCGACGTCGATATCGGCCACCACGAGCTGCGGTTGCGATCCGGCCGACGCGACGACCTCGCCCAGCGGCGAGACCACCAGGCTGCCCCCGACACCGGTCGGCGCCCCGGACGCGGAACCGGGCGCGTCACCGGGATCGGCCTGACCGGCCGCCGCGACGTAGCTCATCGAATCGAGCGCGCGGGCGCGGGCCAGCAGCGTCCACTGATCGAGTTTGCCGGGACCCGAACCCCAGGACGCGCACACCGCGATCAGCTGGGCGCCGCGGCGGGCCAGCTCGGTGTAGAGCGCCGGAAAACGAACGTCATAGCAAACCGTCAGCCCCACCCGGATCCCGTCGACCGTGATCACCACCGGCTCGTGTCCCGGCGCGACCGTCCGCGATTCGGTGAAACCGAATGCGTCGTAGAGGTGGATCTTGTCGTAGTGGGCGTCCGACCCGGCGGAGCCGCTCGGACCCGCCGCGATCAGCGTGTTCTTCACCCGCCCGTCGCCCGACGGGGTGAACATGCCGGCGACGACGGTGATGTCGGCATCGGCCGCGATGCGGCGCACCCCGTCGGCCCAGGGCCCGTCGACCGGCTCGGCCACCGGGCCCAGCGGCACACCGAACCGGCACATCGTCGCCTCGGGGAACACCACCAGGGCCGCGCCCGCGTCGGCGGCCCGGCGGCTGTACTCGTCCACCAGCCGCAGGTTTGCTGCCGGGTCGGTGCCACTGAGGATCTGCGCCAAGGCGATTCGCATGAGCGCCAGCTTAGGCGGCGGAAAGCCTCAGGCCGATTTGGCGATCCACTCCGTGGTGAAGCGCTGTTCGGCGGCGATCAGTTCGGCCAGCCGGGCGCCGATGATGTTCTCCAACTTGCCGCCGATGATCGGGACGCGCACCTGGACGGTGGCGCGGAATGTCAGCCGGGCGCCGCCGCTCGCTTCGATGGGCTCCAGCACGGCGGTGCCGGTCAGGTTCACCGGCGCGTCCACGATCGAACCCACGACCGACCCCGACGCGGCGCCGCCGGTGACCGGCCCCCACGTCTCCTCACGCCGGATACACAGGTCACCGCTGTGCAGCTGGGTGACCATCCCCGGCAGCTTGTCGCTGCGGATCACCTGCAGCGTGACGACCTCCACGGTGTCGTCGTCCCCGGACTGCCCGCCGACCCGCATCGACTCCAGCGTGGCGACGTCGACGCCGGACCCGGCCAGCCGGGCCCGCCAGTAGTTTGCATCGGTGAACGCGCGGTGCACCTCGTCAACACTGCCGTCGTAATCGGCCGACAAGTCGAATGAACGCGGCATAGCAGGTCAGGCTACCGTTACGGGCCATGAATTCCAGCGGAGCCGGATCGGAGTTCGCCGGCGCGCCGGTGGCCGACGCGGCGCCACTGGCGCCCCTGACCACGCTGCGCGTCGGACCGACCGCGCGCCGCCTGATCACCTGCACCACCAGCGAACAGGTGATCGCCACGCTGCGCCGGCTGGACACCGAAGCGCACGGCGGGCAACGCGACTCGGTGCTGGTCTTCGCCGGCGGCTCCAACCTGGTGATCTCCGACGCCCTGACCGGCCTGACCGCGGTGCGGCTGGCCAACGACGGCATCACCGTCGACGGCAACCTGGTCCGCGCCCAGGCGGGCGCGGTGTGGGACGACGTCGTGGTGACCGCCATCGAGCACGGCCTCGGCGGGCTGGAATGCCTGTCCGGCATCCCCGGCTCGGCCGGGGCCACCCCGGTGCAGAACGTCGGGGCCTACGGCGCCGAAGTCTCCGACACCATCACCCGGGTCCGGGTGCTCGATCGCGGCAGCGGTGAGGTGCGCTGGGTGCCGGGCAGCGCGCTGGGCTTCGGCTACCGCACCAGCGTGTTCAAACGCGGCGGCGACGGACTCGAAACCCGTTCTGTCGTATTGGAAGTGGAGTTCGCGCTGGACGCATCCGGGCGCAGCGCGCCGTTGCGTTACGGCGAGCTGGCGGCCGCGCTGAACGTGGTCGCCGGCGAGCGCGCCGACCCGCAAGCCGTCCGCGACGCGGTGCTGGCCCTGCGGGCGCGCAAGGGCATGGTGCTCGACCCGGCCGACCACGACACCTGGAGCGTGGGCTCGTTCTTCACCAACCCGGTGGTCACCCCGGACGTATACGAGCGGCTGGCCGCCTCCGTCGACGGGCCGGTCCCGAACTACCCGGCGCCCGACGGGGTCAAGCTGGCCGCCGGCTGGCTGGTGGAACGGGCCGGCTTCGGCAAGGGTTATCCGGACGAGCCGACGGCCCGGTGCCGGTTGTCCACCAAGCACGCGTTGGCGCTGACCAACCGCGGCGGAGCCGGCTCCGACGACGTGATTGCGCTGGCCCGCACCGTCCGCGACGGGGTGCGGGCTGTGTTTGGCATCACACTGGTCCCCGAGCCCGTCCTGCTCGGCTGCAGGCTGTAGCCGCAAAATTTGCCGACGCGCCCGCGGCGCCGATTTGTGGTGGCCGGACCGCCCGATTTTCCCCGGTATCTTTGATTTCCGTGACCCCGTCCAGCGCCCCGCGGCCGTTCAACCGGCGTGCGGCTTTGGCGACCCTCGGACTGGGTGTGCTCGCCCCCAACGTGCTGGCCGCCTGCGGCGGCAGCACCGCGAAGCAGGCCGAGAAGAAGGAGCAGCCCGCACCGCAGCTCAAGTACCAGCCCGCCAACGCGACCGAGAACGTGGTGCCGATCGCGCCGGTCAGCGTCGAGGTGAACGACGGCTGGTTCCAGCACGTCGCGCTGACGAACTCGTCGGGCAAGGCCGTTACGGGCGTCTTCAACTCCGATCGCACCGTCTACACGACCTCCGAGCCGCTGGGCTACGACCAGACCTACTCGTGGAGCGGCTCGGCCGTCGGGCACGACGGCAAGGCGGTCCAGGTGAGCGGCAAGTTCACCACGGTGTCGCCGACGAAGAAGATCGGCGGGGCGTTCCAGCTTGCCGACGGCCAGACCGTCGGGGTCGCGGCGCCGATCATCATCCAGTTCGACGCGCCGATCAGCGACAAGGCCGCCGTCGAGAAGGCGCTCACCGTCACCACCAACCCGCCCGTCGAGGGCAGCTGGGCCTGGCTGCCCGACGAGGCGGCCGGAGCCCGCGCGCACTGGCGCACCCGCGAGTACTACCCGGCGGGCACCACGGTCAACGTCGACGCCAAGCTGTACGGCCTGCCGTTCGGCGACAGCGCCTACGGCGCCGAGGACATCTCGCTGAACATCCAGATCGGCCGCCGGCAGGTGGTCAAGGCCGAGGTCTCGTCGCACCGCATTCAGGTGATCCGCGACGAGGGCGTCGTCATGGACTTTCCGTGCAGCTACGGCGAGGCCGACAAGGCGCGCAACGTCACCCGCAACGGCATCCACGTCGTCAGCGAGAAGTACGCCGACTTCTACATGTCCAACCCGGCCGCCGGCTACAGCCACGTGCACGAACGCTGGGCGGTGCGGATCTCCAACAACGGCGAGTTCATCCACGCCAACCCGGCCAGCGCCGGCGCGCAGGGCAACACCAACGTGACCAACGGCTGCATCAACCTGTCGACGGGCGACGCCGAGCAGTACTTCCAGTCCGCGATGTACGGCGACCCGGTCGAGGTCACCGGCAGCACCATCCAGCTGTCCTACTCCGACGGCGACATCTGGGACTGGGCCGTCGACTGGGACACCTGGGTGGCCATGTCCGCGCTGCCGCCGCCGACCGCGCGCCCGCCGTCAACCCAGATCCCGGTCACCGCGCCGGTCACGCCGTCCAACGCGCCCACCCTGTCGGGCACCCCGACCACGACGACGTCGCCGGCCGGCACCGGCCCCGCTACCCCCGGCGGTTAAACCGGGAGGTCGTGGCCTGGTCGCGCGGCTTCATCACGATCAGGTCCAGATCGACGTGCGACGGCCGCGAGGCGACGAACCCGATCACCTCTGCGACGTCCTCGGCCACCAGCGGCGTGATGCCGGTGTAGACGGCGTCCGCGCGTTCTTGGTCGCCGTCGAAGCGCACCAACGAGAATTCCGTTTCGACCGCGCCCGGGGCGATCTCGGTCAGCCGGACCGGCTTGCCCAATAGCTCGCCGCGCAGCGTGCGGTGCATCGCCCCCTGGGCGTGCTTGGCCGCCGTGTATCCGGCGCCGCCGTCGTAAACCTCAAGTGCCGCAACGGAAGTGACGGTGACGATCAGCCCGTCGCCGGAGTCGATCAGCTTGGGCAGCAACGCGCGGGTGACCCGCAGCGTGCCGATCACGTTGGTCTCCCACATCCACCGCCAGTGCTCGAGCTCCGCCTCTGCGACCGGCGCCAGCCCCCGGGCTCCGCCGGCGTTGTTGACCAGCACGTCGACGCGGTCCACTTTGCTCGCCAATGTTTCGATCGATGCCTGATCTGTGACATCGGCCACAATGGCGGTGCCGCCGATTTCACTGGCCAGGGCCTCAATCCGGTCCGCACGGCGCGCCACGGCGACGACATGAAAGCCCTGCGCAGCCAGGTTGCGGGCGGTTGCTGCGCCGATCCCCGAGCTGGCTCCGGTGATTACTGCGACTCGCTTATTCCTGCCAGTTTTAACCATCGAAACAACCTTAGTGAACGTGCTAGATTTTGCGTGTGCTCCTTAGCGCCCTGTCCAACACCACCACCGCCGCGTGTCTGTGCGCGGCGGGTGCGTGTTGTTGCTGCGCACTTTGCCGCTCCTGACCCCAGCCAGGTGTGGCCAAGACGGCCAGCAAAAATCGGACAATAAGGACGCTCGTGCGCACGAATACCCTCACCCATTCCCATCATTCGCCCAGCCGTGCCGTCGGGCACCTGCCCGGTCAAAAGGGCCACCGTTCGGTGCGCCGGCAGATCGTGCCCCCGGCGCTGAACATCCCCGACTCGGCGGCCGCCTCCGTCTTCCGGGCCGTCCGGCTGCGCGGCCCCGTCGGCCGTGACGTCATCGCCGGCGTCACCTCGCTGAGCATCGCCACGGTCAACCGCCAGGTCATCGCGCTCTTGGAGGCGGGCCTGCTGCGCGAGCGCGCCGACCTGGCCGTCTCCGGCGCCATCGGCCGCCCGCGCGTGCCGGTGGAGGTCAACCACGAGCCGTTCGTGACGCTGGGCATCCACATCGGTGCGCGAACCACCAGCATCGTGGCCACCGACCTGTTCGGCCGCACCCTCGACACGGTCGAGACGCCGACACCGCGCAACCCGGCCGGCCCCGCGCTGGCGACGCTGGCCGACAGCGCCCGCCGCTACCTGCGGCGCTGGCACCGCCGCCGGCCGCTGTGGGTGGGGGTCGCCATCGGCGGCACCGTCGACAGCGCCACCGGCCAGGTGGACCACCCGCGGCTGGGCTGGCGCCAGGCGCCGGTCGGACAGGTGCTGGCCGACGCGCTGGGCCTGCCGGTGTCGGTGGCCTCACACGTCGACGCCATGGCCGGCGCCGAGCTGCTGCTCGGCATGCGGCGCTTCCTGCCCAGCTCGCCCACCAGCTTGTACGTCTACGCCCGTGAAACCGTGGGCTACGCGCTGGTGATCGGCGGCCGGGTGCACGTCCCGGCCAGCGGCCCGGGCACCATCGCGACCCTGCCGGCCCACTCCGAGCTGCTCGGCGGCACCGGTCAGCTGGAGTCGACCGTCAGCGACGAGGCCGTCGTGGCCGTCGCGCGCCAGCAGCGCATCCTGCCGTTCGCCCCGCCGAACCGCCCGAACGGCTCCGCCACCGGCATCTCCGAGCTGCTGCGGGTGGCGCGGGCCGGCAACCAGCAGGCCAAGGACCTGCTCGCCGAGCGGGGCCGCGTGCTCGGCGAGGCGGTGGCGTTGCTGCGCGACATGCTCAACCCCGACGAGCTGGTGGTCGGCGGCCAGGCTTTCACCGAGTACCCCGAGGCGATGGAGCAGGTGGAGGCGGCCTTCACCGAACGCTCGGTGCTCGGGCCTCGCGACATCCGCCTCACCGCCTTCGGCAACCGGGTGCAGGAGGCCGGCGCGGGCACCGTCTCGCTGTCCGGGCTGTATGCCGACCCGCTGGGTGCGATGCGCCGCGCCGGGGCATTGGATGCCCGGTTGCACGACGTGGCTCGCGACGAGTCGTCCGCCTGACGCGCCTTTGTGTCCAGCGCGCTTGGGCTGGCCGGCGAACCATCCTGTAAAGATGACAGGGTGCGGCACGACGAGGTTTTCCGGCTGAATGAACCGCGCCGGGTCGCCGTGTTGGCGGTCCACACCTCACCACTGGCCCAGCCCGGCACCGGCGACGCGGGCGGCATGAACGTCTACGTGCTGCAGACCGCGTTGCACCTGGCGCGGCGGGGCATCGAGGTGGAGATCTTCACGCGCGCGACCGCCTCGGCCGACCCGCCGGTCGCGCGGGTGGCGCCCGGGGTGCTGGTCCGCAATGTGGTGGCGGGCCCGTTCGAGGGCCTGGACAAATACGACCTGCCCACCCAGCTGTGCGCGTTCGCCGCCGGGGTGCTGCGCGCCGAGGCGTCGCACGAGCCCGGCCACTACGACATCGTGCACTCGCACTATTGGCTGTCCGGACAGGTGGGCTGGCTGGCGCGGGACCGCTGGGCGGTGCCGTTGGTGCACACCGCGCACACGCTCGCCGCGGTCAAGAACGCCGCGCTGGCCGAGGGGGATTCGCCCGAACCGCCGCTGCGCACGGTCGGCGAGCAGCAGGTGGTCGACGAGGCGGACCGGCTGATCGTCAACACCGACGACGAAGCCAGGCAACTGATTTCGATTCACCACGCCGACCCGGCGAGGATCGACGTCATCCACCCCGGAGTGGATCTCGACGTGTTCCGCCCCGGCGACCGCAGGGCCGCCCGGGCCGCGCTGGGGCTGCCGCTCGACGACGACATCGTGGCGTTCGTCGGCCGGATCCAGCCGCTGAAGGCCCCCGACATCGTGTTGCGTGCCGCCGCGCAACTGCCCGGTGTGCGCATCGTGGTGGCCGGCGGACCCTCGGGCAGCGGGCTGGCCTCCCCGGACGGATTGGTGCGGCTGGCCGACGAACTGGGCATCGCCGAGCGTGTGACGTTCCTGCCCCCGCAGTCGCGCTCGAACCTGGCAACGTTATTCCAGGCGGCCAATCTTGTTGCGGTGCCCAGCTATTCGGAATCCTTCGGCCTGGTCGCCCTCGAGGCGCAGGCGTGCGGGACGCCGGTGGCCGCGGCCGCGGTCGGGGGGCTGCCGGTCGCCGTGCGGGACGGGGTGACCGGCACGCTGGTGGCCGGGCATGACGTCGGCCGGTGGGCCGATGCGCTGGGCCGGCTGCTGCGGTTGCCCGCGCCGCAGGCAAACGAGATGGGCCGCGCGGCCGCCGCGCATGCCGCCACGTTCTCCTGGGACCACACCACCGACGCGCTGTTGGCCAGCTATCGGCGCGCGATCCGCGAATATACCGCCGAGCGCCGGGGGGTGGGCGCATGAGCGCCGCGACCGTCGAGCGCGTGATCGAGGATGCCCTGCAGGCCAGCGGGCTCAACTATTCGAAACACGCTGGCGCACATGGTGGTCTGTCGGGGCTGGTGGTGGAACTGCCCGGCGAGCGTAAGCTAAAGACCAACACCATATTGAGCGTCGGCGAGCATTCGGTGCGGGTCGAGGCGTTCGTGTGCCGCAAGCCCGACGAGAACCACGAAGGCGTCTACCGCTTCCTGCTGAAGCGCAACCGCCGCCTCTACGGCGTGGCCTACACGCTGGACAACGTCGGGGACATCTATCTGGTGGGCCGCATGTCGCTGGCCTCGGTGGACGCCGACGAACTCGACCGGGTGCTCGGGCAGGTGCTCGAAGCGGTGGATTCGGACTTCAATACGTTGCTGGAGTTGGGTTTTCGTTCGTCGATCCAGAAAGAATGGGAGTGGCGGGTGTCCCGCGGTGAGTCGCTGAAAAACCTGGAGGCCTTCGCCCACCTGATCGACGACGATGACGACGATGACGCTGACGACCGCTGAATGAGTGCGTGAGAGACTAACCGGCATGGGTGACACCGCCACGCTGGTATTGCTTCGCCACGGCGAAAGCGAATGGAACTCGCTGAACCTCTTCACCGGTTGGGTCGACGTCGGCCTCACCGAGAAGGGCCGGACCGAGGCCGTGCGCAGCGGTGAGTTGCTGACCGAGAACAACCTGCTGCCCGACATCCTTTACACCTCGCTGCTGCGCCGGGCCATCTCCACCGCGCACCTGGCGCTGGACGCCGCCGACCGGCTGTGGATTCCGGTGCGACGCACCTGGCGGCTCAACGAGCGGCATTACGGGGCGCTGCAGGGGCTGGACAAGGCCGAGACGAAGGCGCGCTACGGCGAGGACCAGTTCATGGCGTGGCGGCGCAGCTATGACACGCCGCCCCCGCCCATCGAGAAGGGCAGCACCTACAGCCAGGATGCCGATCCCCGGTACGCCGACATCGGCGGCGGGCCGCTGACCGAGTGCCTGGCCGACGTGGTGGTGCGTTTCCTGCCGTATTTCACCGACGTCATCGTCCCGGACCTGCGCAGCGGAAAGACGGTGCTGATCGTGGCGCACGGCAACTCGCTGCGGGCCCTGGTCAAGCACCTCGACCAGGTGTCCGACGACGAGATCGCCGGATTGAACATCCCGACCGGCATCCCGCTGCGCTACGACCTGGACGCTGACCTGCGGCCCGTGGTGCCCGGCGGTACCTATCTGGACCCGGAGGCGGCCGCCGCGGGCGCCGCCGCGGTTGCCAGCCAGGGGCGCGGCTGACGCCGGCGCGTCCGCGCCGTTTTGCGGGGATAAAGGCCATTTAGCCAAACATCACGTGAACGGGAGCGGAACACCTGTGGCGCACGGTGTGACTTGTCCGATTTTGGCCTCGTTCCGCTAGGGCAGCGTTCAGGAAGATTTGTAGGATTTGCTATGTGACTGTGTTCTCGGCGCTGTTGCTGGCCGGGGTTTTGTCCGCGCTGGCGCTGGCCGCAGGTGTACTGGTCGGAATCCGACTGTCACCGCGGGCGGTGCAGCGCCGCCAGCGGGTCGAGTGGACCGGGATCACCGTCGCCCAGATGCTGCAACGCATCGTGGCGCTGATGCCGCTGGGCGCGGCGGTGGTGGACGCCCATCGCGACGTCGTCTACCTCAATGACCGGGCCAAGGAGTTGGGCCTGGTGCGCGACCGTCAGCTCGACGACCAGGCCTGGCAGGCGGCACAGCAGGCCCTGACCGGCGTCGACGTCGAATTCGACCTGCAGCCGACGAAACGGTCGGGGGGCCGCGCCGGGCTCTCGGTGCACGGGCAGGCCCGGTTGCTCAGCGAAGAAGACCGCCGGTTCGCCGTCGTCTTCGCCCACGATCAGTCCGACTACGCGCGGATGGAAGCGACCCGGCGCGACTTCGTGGCCAACGTCAGCCACGAGCTCAAGACCCCGGTCGGTGCCATGGCGCTGCTCGCCGAGGCCCTGCTGGCCTCGTCCGACGACTCCGAAACCGTGCGGCGGTTCGCCGAGAAGGTGCTCGTCGAAGCCAACCGGCTGGGCGACATGGTCGCCGAGCTGATCGAGCTGTCCCGGCTGCAGGGCGCCGAACGGCTGCCCACGGTCATCGAGGTCGACGTCGATCGGGTTGTGGGCGAAGCGATTTCGCGTCACAAGGTGGCCGCCGACAACGCCGATATCGAGGTCCGCACCGATGCGCCCAGCGGTCTGCGGGTGCTGGGCGACGAGACGCTGCTGGTCACCGCCCTGGCCAACCTGGTGTCCAACGCCATCGCCTATTCGCCGCCGGGGTCGCCGGTGTCGATCAGCCGTCGCCGCCGCGGCGACAACATCGAGATCGCCGTGACCGACCGCGGCATCGGGATCGCCCTGGAAGACCAGGAGCGGGTTTTCGAGCGGTTCTTCCGCGGCGACAAGGCGCGCTCGCGCGCCACCGGCGG
Source organism: Mycobacterium sp. MUNTM1 (assembly GCF_054660795.1). Classification (NCBI taxonomy): domain Bacteria; kingdom Bacillati; phylum Actinomycetota; class Actinomycetes; order Mycobacteriales; family Mycobacteriaceae; genus Mycobacterium; species Mycobacterium sp. MUNTM1. The sequence goes on along the minus strand of NZ_BAAGDE010000007.1, from coordinate 135,542 downwards.
CAGCGGATTGGGCCTGGCCATCGTCAAGCACGTCGCGGCCAACCACAACGGCAGCATCGGCGTGTGGAGCAAACCCGGAACCGGATCGACATTCACCCTTTCCATTCCGGCTGCCATGGCGTCTGATCAAGACCATGACGAATCCGAGCAAGCACCGGGTCGCGACGTGCGGCCTAACCGCTCACAACGAGAGGAAGAACTAAGTCGATGACTCGCGCCTATGACGATGCAGTGGGGGCACCCCCAGCCGCGCAGCGGCGAGGGGGACGCAGCGATGAGGAGGAATCGCGCCCATGACCAGTGTGCTGATCGTGGAGGACGAGGAGTCGCTGGCCGATCCGCTGGCCTTCCTGCTCCGCAAGGAGGGTTTCGAGGCCACCGTGGTGACTGACGGTTCGGCCGCGCTGGCCGAGTTCGACCGGGGCGGCGCCGACATCGTGCTGCTCGACCTCATGCTGCCCGGAATGTCGGGCACCGACGTCTGCAAGCAGCTGCGTGCGCGGTCCAGCGTGCCCGTGATCATGGTCACCGCCCGGGACAGCGAGATCGACAAGGTCGTGGGCCTCGAACTCGGCGCCGACGACTATGTGACGAAGCCGTATTCGGCGCGCGAGTTGATCGCGCGGATCCGGGCGGTGTTGCGCCGCGGCGGTGACGACGATTCCGAGATCAGCGATGGCGTGCTCGAATCCGGCCCCGTGCGGATGGACGTGGAACGCCACGTCGTCTCGGTCAATGGCGACACGATCACCTTGCCGCTCAAGGAGTTTGACCTTCTCGAGTATCTGATGCGCAACAGCGGCCGGGTGCTGACCCGCGGCCAGTTGATCGACCGGGTGTGGGGTGCCGACTACGTCGGCGACACCAAGACGCTCGACGTGCACGTCAAGCGGCTGCGGTCCAAGATCGAATCCGACCCGGCCAACCCGGTGCACCTGGTGACGGTGCGGGGGCTGGGTTACAAGCTCGAAGGCTAGCCCGACGGCTCCGCCGGCGGCGTGATGTCGAAGACGGTCCGGTCATCGTCGTTGGCGCTCAACGTGATACGCCGACGCATGTCCGCCGTCATCGGCGGAAGGTCGGTGAGGTCGAACCACGCGGCCGCCGTGCTCTCGTCGTCGGCCGCATAGGGCTCCCCGGATAGCCAGTCCATCCGAAACACGTGGTCCAGGTACTGGGCGTGATCACCGTTGGCGTGCACGGCCGGTCGGGTCACATGCACCCAGGCCAGGCGGGTGGCTCGCGCGCCGACCCCGGTCTCCTCGCGCACTTCGCGCGCCGCGCAGTCCGCCGGGTTCTCGCCGGGTTCCACGATCCCCGTCACGGCCGTCCAGGCACCGTTGTCGGATCGCTTGACCAGCAACACGTTTCCGTCGCGGATCGTCACCGCCGTGATGCCGGGCAGCCATAGCGGCGCGTGGCCGATGGCGCGGCGAAGCTCGACGATGAAATCGGGGACCGGCACCCACCGTTCTTAACACACGAGGGGATGTGACGGGATCGAGGCGGATTGGGAGCGTGCCGCGCCGAGACATCGGGTGATGTTCGGCTGTAGGCGGGCCTAGCTGCGATTGGGCCCGGCTGCACCGCAGGGGCAGGTGACCGCCGGCAGCACAAGCGTATTGATCACCTGCCGGACGAAATCGGCGTCGACTGCCTGTCCGCTCACTGCCCGTAGCAGGCCCATCGCCACGATCACGTCGGCGACCAGTGACCAATCGCGGTCGCCGGGTATCTCGCCGCGGTCGGCAGCGTGGGCGAAAATGGCTGACAGGACGCGGCGGCCTTTGAAGAGAATCAAATCGTCGAGCGCAGAAGCCAGGTCGGGATCCTGAGCAGCTTCCAACCCGACGCGCAGGATCAGGTCATTGGAGATGAGGCCGCCGTCGTTGCGGGCTGCGCGCGCGACGATGACCTCCAGCTCGCCCAAAAGGCTGCCGGTATCGGGCGGGTCGTCGTCCAATAGGTCCGGTCGCCAATAGATTAACGCGTCGGTGATCAGTGCCGTCTTGGATGACCAGCGGCGATAGATGGCAGCTTTACCGGCACCGGCCCGTGCGGCGATGTCGTTCATGTTGGTCGCGTTGTAGCCGTGTTCGGCGAGAATTTCCAAGGCAGCGTTGAGGATTGCGGGATCACGTGACCGGTCCAGGCGCCCGTGGGTGCGTTGACGCAGTTTGGACTGGGGTTCGGCGATAAACCCAGGTGGACCGGCCGTCGACGACGGTGTCGACACCCGGCGAGGCGTTCGGGTGGCACTCATGTGGTTGGGACGCGCGGGATCGGCGCGGTGCTGTCGTCGGAATCGTGCCCGGGACGGGTCCTGTTCACGATTTTGAAGGTGTTCAGCGGCCACCAGAACCAGCGGCCGAGGGCTGCGGCGATCGATGGCGTCATGAACGCACGCACGATCAGCGTGTCGACGATCAGGCCGATGCCGATGGTCATACCCAGTTGGCCGATGACGCGCAGGTCGCTGACGATCATCGACATCATGGTGAACGCGAACACCATCCCGGCCGCGGTGACGACACGTCCGGTTGCTCCCATGCCGCGGACGATGCCGGTGTTGAGTCCTGCGTGTATCTCCTCTTTGAGGCGCGAGACCACAAGCAGGTTGTAGTCCGAGCCGACCGCCAGCAGGATCACTATGGACAGCGGGATCACGATCCATTGCACGCCCAAGCCCAGGATGTCCTGCCACAGCAGCACGGACAGCCCGCATGCAGTGCCCAGCGATGCGGCCACGGTGCCGACGATCACCAGTGCTGCCACCAGACTGCGCGTGATCACCAACATGATCGCGAAGATCAGGATCATCGACGCGATGACGGCGATCATCAGGTCGGTCTTGACGCTGTCCTGCATGTCGGAGTACATCGACGCGGTGCCGGCAAGCGAAACCTTCGCATTGGACAGTGGGGTGTTCTTGACGGCGTCCGCGACGACACCTTTGAGGTCCCGGACGTGTGCGATGCCTTCGGTGGAGGCGGGGTCGCCCTGGTGAGTGATGATGTAGCGGACAGCTTTACCGTCGGGCGAGACGAACATCTTGAGGCCACGGTTGAAATCAGGGTTGCCGAACACATCCGGTGGCAGGTAGAAGAAGTCGTCGTTCTTGGCCTGATCGAAGTACAGCCCGATCTCGGTCGCGCCTTTGGCCAGTTCCTGTTGCTGCGCCTGGGTGCCGGCCATGGTGCTGTGGGTCGCGATCATGAAGTCGCGCATTTTCGCCATCGAGCTGATGGTGTTCTGCAGCACCGGCAACATCTGCGGCATTAAATGATCCAAACGATCCAAATCGGTGGTGAGACCTTGTATTTGGTCGGCGAGCGCGTCGATGCCGTCGATGGTGTCGAAGATGGACCGCAGTGACCAGCAGATGGGGATGTCATAGCAGTGTTTTTCCCAATAGAAGTAGCTGCGCATCGGACGGAAGAAATCCTCGAAATCGGCGATGTTACTGCGCAATTCGTTGGTGGTGTCCACCATCTCGTGCGTGCGGCCGACCATGCTGTGCGTGGTTTCGGTCATCTCCTTGGTGAGGGTGTACATCCGTTCCATGTTGGCGATCGTCTTGCTCAGCTCATCCGCCTGCTCCAGCATTTGAGCCGAGTTGTCGTTATTGAACTTGGCGCTTTGCAAGGTGCCGGCGTTTTGCGCACCGAGCATGAATGGGATGGAACTGTGCTCGATCGGCGAACCCAGTGGGCGCGTGATGGTCTGCACCCGATCGATGCCCCGCATGTGTGCCACGTTCTTGGCGACCCGGTCGATGACGAGCATGTCCGCGGGGTCGCGCAGGTCGTGGTCGGCCTGCAGCATCAACAATTCCGGGTTCATCCGAGCCTGGGAGAAGTGGCGGTCCGCGACGCCCATGGCGAGGTTGGCCGGCATGTTGGCGGGAGTGAACTTCTGGTCGTTGTACTGCGGCACATAGGTCAACAGGCTGATGAAACCGATGACAGCGACCATGGTGGTCACAAAGATGATCGGGATCGGCCACCGCACGACAGCGGTGCCCACCTTGCGCCAGCCCCGCGCCGAGAGATCACGTTTGGCGTCGAGCAACCCAAATTTGGACCCCACCGTGAGAATCGCCGGCGCCAGCGTCAGCGCCGCGGCGATGATCACCAAGACCGAAATCGCGCAAGGCAGACCCATGGTGTTGAAGTACGGCAGCGTGGTGAAGCTCAGGCACATGGTGGCGCCGGCAATCGTCAAGCCGGAACCTAGAATGACGTGCGAGACACCGTGATAGGACACATAGAACGCCTCTTCGCGATCTAGACCCTTCGATCTTTCCTCTTGATATCGGCCCAACAGGAAGATCACATAGTCCGTTCCGGCGGCCAGGGCCAGCATGGTCACCATGCTCACCGCGTACGGGGTCAAGCCGATGATTTTCAAGTAGCCCGCTGCGGCGGTAACCCCTTGCGCGGCAAAGAGTTCCAGGCCGATGATGACCATGGACACCAGCATCGTCACGACCGAGCGGTAAATGGCGAGCAGCATCACGATGATGACGGCGACCGACACCAACTCCATCGTCGCCATGCTTTGATGCCCGGCGACGCTGGTATCGGCGTTGAGAACGCTGTTGCCGGCGACGTGGGCCTTGATGCCCGGCGGCGCCGGCACCGAAGCGACGATCTGCCGAACCGCGGCCACCGACTCATGGCTCTCACTGGTGCCCTGTGAGCCGTTGAGGAAGATCTGCACGTAGGCGGACTTGCCGTCCACACTCTGCGAGCCCGCCGCGGTCAGCGGATCACTCCAGAAATCCTGCACGTTCTGCACATGCTGGTGATCGGCCTTCAGCTTGGCGACGATCTCGTCGTAGAACTTGTGCGCGGAATCGCCGAGCTTGTCCTTGCCCTCGAGCACGACCATCGCCGAAGAATCCGAGTCGTACTGCTGAAAGACCTTGCCGATGTTCAGCATCGCCCGGTAGGACGGCGCGTTGGTCGGACTCATCGGCACCGACCGGCTCGCCGCGACCTCATCGAGGGAGGGGACCAGCATGCCCAGGCCGATCGCCACGAGTACCCAGAACACGATGATCGGCAACGAGAAGATCCGGACCATCCGGCCCAAGAACGGGCGATGGGGCTTCGATTCCTGGATGCTCATACGGATTTCACCAAGCAGTAGATGAACGGTTTGACCAAATCGGTGCTGGTCCGGTCGTCGCGCACGTTACCGTCGACCGTGACCCGGCATCGAAGGCCGCTGACGTTGCGGTCGCCTTGAGCCATGATGTTGGCCGACATCGACGGCAGCGTCGTCACGATCGTGAATGACCAAGGCAGCGGCGTGTTTTCGACGAGATGGGGTTGACCGTTCTCATCGAGGTAGTTGAGGTTCGCGGTGCCCCCGGAACCGCTGATCTCGTACGTGATGTGCTTCGGGTTGAAGTTTGCGGTAATCCCAGACCCCTCCGCCGACTTCGGCGCTTGCGGTCCTCCGAACCCGTGAATGCGCAGGATGGCATAAGCGCCGAGCGCGACCACGACCACCAGAAGCAGCGGGATCCAGAAGCGCTTCACCAGCCGGTAAACCACTGCATGCCCCCTGACCTCTTCGATTCATTCGTTCAAAACATCTGGCGTCGAGTCGCCGCGTCGTCCGCCATGACGGAACCGGAGTTCCCTGACGAGATCGTAAAAAACGTACCTCATAACGGGCGGACGCCCCGCCAACGCGGGGCCGTGAAATAACCGACGCCGGCCACGGCTGCCTCAAGCGGCGCGGTGAGAACGCCAACGTTTAGCGACCGCCCCGCTCGCGAGACGTCGTCGAAACGCGCCATACCTGCGCGTAACCGCCGCCGTCGGACAGAGTGGAAGCATCCGGCGACAGCTGTGATTCAGCTCACCGGCGGAGTATGTTGTGACTGAACTCATGGAGGGGGCAGTCAAATGATCCGAAGGCAGAACCGCGCGGCGATCGCCGGTCCGTCGCCCGCCGCGGGGACGTTGATCACCGCTCACCGGCTGTGGGTAGGCCTGCTATTGATGCTCTTCATTGCGGGAGTCACCTCCACCTTCGTGGCGGCCGCGCTCGGGCAGGTGCTCGTGGCCATGATCATCGGCCTCATCACCGGCGCGTTTTTCGCCGGCATGGCCAGCTGACCGATCCAGGACAGTCAGGCGTGCCCTGAGCCGCATCCAACGCCGGGCAAACAACCCGTACCGCCGGGAACGCCACCGGGTCCGGCGAATTGGCCGCCCGAGCCGCAGCCAACACCGGCAATGCAGCCATGCCCACCGGGACCGCCGCCAGGGCCGTCGTTTTGGCCTCCCCAGCCGCAGTTGCCGTTGCCATCGCAACCGCCTCCACCCGGATCCTGCTTGAACGCGACTGTGTGGGTGGGAGCCGCTAGTGCTTTCGACGAGGGACTGCTAACCGGTGTCACTGGTGCGATGGCAAGTATCCCTGCGACCGCTCCGACTACCGCCAGTGATTTCGCGAGGGTTAGATTAGCTAACATTCTCGGCGAGTACCACCCGAGTATCCAGCCCAAAACCTGTTTGAGAGGTGCGGTAGCTCACATTTTGCATGTGGATGCTGCGCGGGCGAAAAGCCATTTAGGGCAAGACGTTTGGTTGCGGTTCCGAATCCCGCAAGGGCTCACTCGCTCCCGTCGCCGAGGGCAGTCCACGGCTTACCGGCGATGATCGTGAAACGTCCTGCTACTCGGCGATGCGGGTCGCCGGGTGCACCGCGATGAGCCCTAACTTGCTGCGGCGCTTGCACATTGCGGCCAGCTCCGCATATGCCTTGGCGCCCAGCAGCTCGGTGAGTTCGTCGGCCAGGCTTTCCCACACCTGCTTGGCGCCGACATGGGCGGCCGGGTCGCCGGTGCAGTACCAGTGCAGGTCGGCGCCGCCGGAACCCCAACCGCGGCGGTCGTATTCGGTGACCCAGGTCTTGAGGATCTCGGTGCCGTCGGGCCGCGTCACCCACTCCTGGCTGCGACGGATCGGCAACTGCCAGCAGACATCCGGCTTCATGGTCAGCGGCGGCACGCCCAGCTTGAGGGCCTTGCTGTGCAGTGCGCAGCCGACGCCGCCGGGGAAGCCGGGCCGGTTCAGGAAGATGCACGCGTCTTTGTGCTTGCGGGTGCGGTACTGCGGTTGGCCGTCATGCTCGTCGAGCTCCAGATAACCCTTGCGGCCCAAGCCTTTTTCGCGAAATTGCCAGTCGGCGTCGGTCAGCTTTTTCACCGCGTCATCCAGGCGGGCGCGGTCGTCGTCGTCGGACAGGAACGCACCGTGCGAGCAGCACCCGTCGTCCGGGCGGCCCTCCACCGTGCCCCGACAGGCCGGGGTGCCGAACACACACGTCCACCGGGAGAGCAGCCAGGTCAGGTCGGCGGCGATCAGATGCTCGGGGTTGTCGGGGTCGTAGAACTCCACCCATTCGCGGGCGAAATCCAGCTCGACCTCTTGTCCCGGTTCCAGGTGCGAATTCGCCACGCAATCCACGTTAGACCACAGTTCGTCCCATGTGAGCCGCTGACACTCGGGGTTCCTATGGCGGCGATCACGGCGGGTTAACAGGGTCGCGCAAAGCACCGTCCCCGGGGCTTCGTTAGTTTGTTTACGTGCGATTGGGCGTTCTCGACGTGGGCAGCAACACGGTGCATCTGCTGGTGGTCGATGCCCACCGTGGCGGTCATCCGACGCCGATGAGTTCGACGAAGGCCACGCTGCGTCTGGCCGAGGCCACCGACAGCGCCGGCAAGATCACCAAACGCGGTGCCGAGAAGCTGATCTCCACGATCGACGAATTCGCCAAGATCGCCGACAGTTCGGGCTGCGCGGAGCTGATGGCGTTCGCCACATCCGCGGTCCGCGACGCCGGCAACTCCGAGGACGTGCTGAGCCGGGTCCGCAAGGAGACCGGCGTCGAGCTGCGGGTGCTGACCGGGGTGGACGAGTCGCGGCTGACCTTCCTGGCGGTGCGCCGGTGGTACGGGTGGAGCGCGGGCCGCATCATCAACCTGGACATCGGCGGCGGCTCGCTGGAGATGTCCAGCGGCGTGGACGAGGAGCCCGAGGTCGCGTTGTCGCTGCCGCTGGGCGCCGGGCGGCTCACCCGGGAGTGGCTGCCCGACGATCCACCCGGCCGGCGCCGGGTGGCGATGCTGCGGGACTGGCTGGACGCGGAGCTCGCCGAGTCCAGCGTGAACATTCTGGAGGCGGGTAGTCCCGACCTGACGGTGGCGACGTCGAAGACCTTCCGCTCGCTGGCGCGGCTCACCGGTGCGGCGCCGTCGGGCGCTGGACCGAGGGTCAAACGGACGCTCACAGCAAACGGCCTCAGGCAACTCATATCTTTCATCTCTAGGATGACGACCGCTGACCGGGCAGAACTGGAAGGAGTGAGCGCCGAACGGGCACCGCAGATCGTTGCGGGTGCCCTGGTGGCGGAGGCAAGCATGCGAGCGCTGTCGATCGAATCGGTGGATATTTGCCCGTGGGCATTACGGGAAGGTCTCATCTTGCGCAAACTCGACAGCGAAGCCGACGGATCGGCCCTCGTGGAGCCTTCCGTGCGCGATGCTGGAGGTCAGGTAGTTGATCGGAATCAGAACCGATCGAGAGGCGACAAACCATGACCGGACCGCACTCCGAGACCGAGAGCCCCGGCACTCGGCCCATCTCGGTTGCCGAACTGCTGGCACGAAACGGAACCATCGGCGCCCCGGCGGTCACCCGGCGGCGTCGCCGCCGGCGCGGCGACAGCGACTCGGTGACCGTCGCCGAACTGACCGGCGACCTGCCGGTGATCCGCGATGACGACGACGAACCCGCGGGCAACGCCAACGAGGCCAACGACACGATCGACGCGGTCGATGCGGCCCCGCCCGCCGGGCCCACCGCCCCGGGGACCGCCGCCGAGCCGGTGACCAAAGCCGAGCCCAAGGCGCCCTACTGGTCGGAGCCCGAGCCGCGCTGGCCCAAGTCGCCGCCGCAGCCCAAGCGCGCGCCGGGACCCGAGCGCAGCGAATACCCGCGGCCGTTGCCCGAAGCCGGCCCGTCCGGGGCGTCCGCCAATGGCACCGGCCAGGCCGGCTCGGGCGCCGAGGACATGAGCTTCGACCCGCTGGACCACTACGCCGACGTCCCGGTGGACGTCATGGACTCCGACGTGCGCGAGGCCGAGCCGGCGCTGGAGGACTCCGCCTACGTGCGCTCCTTCCTGCGGTCCGACGATGACGACGACGAGGACGGCTCGGGGCCGCTGCCGGCCGGCGTGCTCGGCGACGACGAGCACCTCGATCTCGAGGACCGGGACGCCGACGCCGACGCTCACGCGGAGCAGGGCAGGTTCGACGCGGTATGGCGCGGCGGCGTGGTCGTGCTGCAGTCGATGCTGGCCGTCGCGTTCGGCGGCGGGCTCTTTGTGGCCTTCGACCAGCTCTGGCGTTGGAACAGCCTGGTGGCGTTGGTGCTCTCGGTGCTGGTCATTCTGGGCCTGGTGGCCGGGGTGCGGGTGGTCCGCAAGACCGAGGACATCGCCAGCACGTTGATCGCGGTCGCGGTGGGTGCGCTGATCACCCTGGGACCCTTGGCGCTGTCGTTGCAATCGGGTTAAGCGGCACCGTAGACAGTGCGCCCCGCCATCAAAGTCGGCCTTTCCACGGCTTCGGTGTACCCGTTGCGGGCCGAGGCCGCCTTCGAGTACGCGGCGCGGCTCGGCTACGACGGCGTCGAGCTGATGGTGTGGGCCGAGTCGGTCAGCCAGGACGTCGCCGCGGTCAAGAAGCTGTCGCGGCGCTACCGCGTCCCGGTGTTGTCCGTGCACGCGCCCTGCCTGCTGATCTCGCAGCGGGTGTGGGGCGCCAACCCGATCCCCAAGCTGGATCGCAGCGTGCGGGCCGCCGAGCAGCTGGGCGCGCAGACCGTGGTCGTGCACCCGCCGTTTCGCTGGCAGCGCCGCTACGCGGAGGGTTTCTCCGAGCAGGTGGCGAAGCTGGAAGCCTCGAGCGAGGTGATGGTCGCGGTGGAGAACATGTTCCCGTTCCGCGCCGACCGGCTCTTCGGGGCCGGCCAGTCGCTGGAACGGATGCGCAAACGCGGCGGCGGGCCCGGCCCGGCCATCTCGGCGTTCGCGCCCTCCTACGACCCGCTCGACGGCAACCACGCGCACTACACGCTGGACCTGTCCCACACCGCGACCGCGGGCACCGACTCGCTCGACATGGCGCAGCGGATGGGGGCGGGGCTGGTGCACCTGCACCTGTGCGACGGCAACGGCCTGCCCGCCGACGAGCATCTGGTGCCGGGGCGCGGCACCCAACCCACCGCCGAGGTGTGCCAGATGCTGGCCGGCAGCCATTTCGCCGGGCACGTCATCCTGGAGGTGTCGACGTCCAGCGCGCGTTCCGCCAACGAGCGCGAGGCCATGCTCGCCGAATCGCTGCAGTTTGCCCGCACGCACCTGCTGCGCTGACCAAGCCGGGAGAAATCCAGACAACATGAGTGCGTTATTCACCACCGCAATGACGTTGCGGGAGGTCGGTTCAGGCGTCTTCGAGGGCGAGCTCGACAAGCGCTGGACCATCGGTCCCAAGGTGCACGGCGGCGCGATGCTGGCGCTGTGCGCCAACGCCGCCCGCACCGCCTGCGGTGGCAGCGCCGACGGGCTCGAGTCGGCCCAGCAGCCGGTCGCGGTGTCGGCGAGCTTCCTGTGGGCTCCCGATCCCGGTCAGGTGCAGCTGGTGACCTCGATCCGCAAGCGGGGCCGGCGGATCAGCGTCGTCGACGTCGAGCTCAACCAGGGCGACCGCACCGCGGTGCACGCCGTGGTGAACCTCGGCGAGCCCGAGCATTATCCGGTCGACTTTGCGGGCCGTGAAGCGGCCCGAGGAGGAGCCGGATCATTGATCCGGCCGGTCGGCGGAGCGATCAAGCCGCTGCTGTCGGCCAACCCGGTGGCCGACCTGATGGCGCCCGAGCCCCCCGACGACATCGAGCCGATCGGGCCGGGGCACCCGCTGGCCGGCCTCGTGCACCTGGGGGAGGGCTGCGACGTGCGGCCGGTGCTGTCGACGATGGCGCCGCGCGGCGACGGGCGCCCGCCGGTGATCCAGATGTGGGCGCGCCCCCGCGGGGTGGCCCCGGACGCACTGTTCGCGCTCATGTGCGGCGATCTGTCGGCGCCGGTGACCTTCGCCGTGGACCGCACGGGCTGGGCGCCCACGATCCAGCTCACGGCGTATCTGCGGGGCCTACCGGCCGACGGCTGGCTGCGCATCATCGCGACCTGCACCGAGATCGGGCACGACTGGTTCGACGAGGACCACACCGTCGTCGACAGCCTGGGCCGCCTGGTGGTGCAGGCCCGGCAATTGGCATTGGTCCCTGCCGCTCGCTAGAGCGCGGTATCTGCGATGCTGTGCGGCATGGCAAGAATCGCGATCATCGGTGGCGGCAGCATCGGGGAGGCACTGCTGTCGGGTCTGCTGCGGGCGGGCCGGCAGGTCAAAGACCTGGTGGTGGTCGAGCGGGTTCCCGAGCGCGCCAAGTATCTGGCGGACACGTATTCGGTGCTGATCAGCTCGGTGCCCGAGGCGGTGGAGAACGCGTCGTTCGTCGTGGTCGCGGTCAAGCCCGCCGACGTCGAGTCGGTGATGGCGGAGATCGCCCGGGCGGCGGGTGCCGCCGAGAGCGACACCGCCGAGCAGGTCTTCGTCACGGTCGCGGCCGGGATCACCATCACCTACTTCGAGTCGAAGCTTCCGGCCGGGACGCCGGTGGTGCGGGCCATGCCGAACGCGGCGGCGCTGGTCGGCGCAGGGGTCACCGCCCTGGCCAAGGGCCGGTTCGTCACCGCGCCGCAGCTCGAAGGCGTCTCGGCCCTGTTCGACTCCGTCGGCGGCGTGCTGAGCGTCCCGGAGAGCCAGATGGACGCCGTCACCGCGCTGTCGGGCTCCGGGCCCGCGTATTTCTTCTTGCTGGTTGAGGCCCTGGTCGACGCCGGGGTGGCCGCGGGTCTGAGCCGTGAGGTGGCCGCCGATCTGACCGCGCAGACCATGGCGGGCTCCGCCGCGATGCTGCTCGAGCGCATGGAGGCCGATCGGCAGCTGGGCGAGGCCGAGGGTCCGGGACTGCGGGTGGACGCCACCGCGACGCAGCTCAGGGCGACGGTGACCTCGCCGGGCGGTACCACCGCGGCGGGCCTGCGTGAGCTGGAACGGGGTGGCCTGCGAGCGGCCGTCGACGCGGCCGTTCAGGCCGCCAAAATGCGCTCTGAGCAGCTAAGAATTACATCAGAGTAATCCAAGTTTTTTGAACTGATTGTCCCCCACCAGTACCAGTAACCCCATTAGTCCCGCTATTCTCCTTGTGTAAGCACGTGTGGGTGCCAGCGGAGGGGAAGCCGCTGGCATGCGCGTGCCTGACACGATTGGGTTGCGATGACGTCTAGTAACGGGCCATCAGCGCGAGATGCTGCAGGTAAGCCACGGGACGCCAGTTCCGTCGACAGCCAGCAGGGCAGGACGCAGTTTCTCACCGTCGCCGAGGTAGCCGCATTGATGCGGGTCTCCAAGATGACGGTGTACCGGCTGGTGCATAACGGCGAGCTGCCCGCGGTCCGGGTGGGCCGGTCCTTCCGGGTGCACGCCAAGGCCGTCCACGACATGCTGGAGACGTCCTACTTCGACGCCGGCTGACCTGAACCTGTGCCGCTCGCGGGCGGCACCCAGGCTCCGCGGTCGCGCGGCGATCACCCGACGCCGGTTTGGTGTTCGGTGCGTTCCGCCGGGTAAAGTGTCCGGGTCCAATCTTTGAAGCAGGTCACGGTCAGATAGCGGAGTTCATGGGTTCAGTAATCAAGAAGCGGCGCAAGCGTATGTCGAAGAAGAAGCACCGCAAGCTGCTGCGTCGCACCCGGGTGCAGCGCAGAAAACTCGGTAAGTAACCCCGCCCGCGGCATAGTGCCGCCATCTCGCCTGGCCGCTAGGCTGTCCGGGTGGATCCGTCGAATGGGGACAACGCCGGGCCGGGTGACACCGCAGGCAACACCGTGCATTACCCCAAAATCGTGCTGGTCACCGGTGCCTGCCGGTTTCTGGGCGGCTACCTCACGGCTCGGCTCGCGCAGAACCCGATGATCAAAGGGGTCATCGCGGTCGACGCGATAGCCCCGAGTAAGGACATGCTGCGCCGGATGGGGCGCGCCGAGTTCGTCCGTGCCGACATCCGTAATCCCTTCATAGCCAAGGTGATTCGCAACGGCGACGTCGACACGGTGGTGCATGCGGCGGCGGCGTCCTACGCGCCACGATCCGGCGGCACCGCGGCGTTGAAAGAGATCAACGTGATGGGCGCGATGCAGCTGTTCGCGGCCTGCCAGAAGGCGCCCTCGGTGCGCCGGGTGGTGCTCAAGTCGACGTCCGAGGTGTACGGCTCGAGCGCGCACGATCCGGTGATGTTCACCGAGGACAGCACCAGCCGCCGACCGTTCCGCAACGGTTTCGCGAAGGACAGCCTCGACATCGAGGCCTACGCACGCGGATTGGGAAGGCGCCGGCCCGATATCGCCGTGACGATTCTGCGGCTGGCCAACATGATCGGCCCGGCGATGGACACCACGCTGTCGCGTTATCTCGCCGGACCTTTGGTGCCCACCATGTTCGGCCGCGACGCGCGTCTACAACTGCTGCACGAGCAGGATGCGCTGGGTGCCCTGGAGCGCGCGGCGATGGCGGGCAAGGCGGGAACGTTCAACATCGGCGCCGACGGCATCATCATGCTGTCGCAGGCGATCCGGCGGGCCGGCCGGATTCCTTTGCCAGTACCGGGTTTCGGCGTGTGGGCTCTGGACTCGTTACGGCGCGCAAACCGTTACAACGAGATCAGTCGCGATCAGTTTGATTACTTGAGTTATGGCCGGGTCATGGATACCGGCCGAATGCGATCAGAACTTGGCTACCAACCGAAATGGACGACGGCGGAGGCGTTCGACGACTACGTTCGCGGCCGCAGCCTGACTCCCATAATTGACCCGCATCGGGTACGCTCCTGGGAAGGTCGCGCCATATCTCTAGCCCAGCGCTGGGGCAGCCGAAATCCAATTCCGTGGGGTGGGGTCAGGTAGGTATCGTGGCGGGTGAAACCAGAGCGAATGTCATTCCACTGCACACTAATCGGGGTCGGGTAGCGGCTCGTCGGAGAGCCGATCAAAGAGCAGAGTCATCTCGCCAGCACCCTTCATTACTGTCGGATCCGAACGGGCGCGCGTCAGCCGAGCAGATCGCCGCGGTGGTCCGCGAAATCGACGAGCACCGCCGCGCCGCCGGCGCCTCGCCCGCCGACGCACCGCTGAACGACCTGGCGCAGCGCGTCGCCTCGGTTGCCGGATTCCTCCGCCAGCGCCTCACCGGCGACTACAGCGTCGACGAGTTCGGCTTCGACCCACACTTCAACAGCGCGATCGTTCGGCCGTTGCTGCGGGTGTTCTTCCGGTCCTGGTTCCGGGTCGAGGTGAGCGGAATCGAGAACCTGCCGGATGAGGGCGCCGCGCTGGTGGTCGCCAACCACGCCGGCGTGCTGCCGTTCGACGGGTTGATGCTGTCGGTGGCCGTCCACGACGAGCACCCCGCGCAGCGGGACATGCGACTGTTGGCCGCCGACATGGTGTTCGATCTGCCCGTGGTGGGGGAGGCGGCCCGCAAGGCCGGCCACACCATGGCCTGCACGACGGACGCGCACAAGTTGCTCGCCGCCGGCGAGCTCACCGCCGTGTTCCCGGAGGGCTACAAGGGGCTGGGCAAGCGGTTCGAGGACCGCTACCGGCTGCAGAGGTTCGGCCGTGGCGGATTCGTCACCGCGGCGCTGCGGACCAAGGCGCCGATCATTCCCTGCTCGATCATCGGGTCCGAGGAGATCTACCCGATGCTGACCGACGTCAAGCTGCTGGCGCGGTTGTTCGGGCTGCCGTACTTCCCGATCACACCGCTGTTCCCGTTGGCCGGGCCCGTCGGTCTGGTGCCGCTGCCGTCGAAATGGCACATCGCGTTCGGTGAGCCGATCTACACCGACGACTACTCGGCCTCCGACGCCGACGATCCGATGGTCACCTTCGAACTGACCGACCAGGTGCGCGAGACCATCCAGCAGACGCTGTACCGCCTGCTCGCCGGCCGCCGCAACATCTTCTTCGGCTGAGCCGCGCACTCGGCTGAGCCGAGCAAAAGGAAACGCCACCGCGAAAACCCGCGGTGGCGTTGACCTTTCGAAATCCGATTACTTGACCATCGTGAACTGGCAGACGTTGGTGTAGCCGTCGCGGAACAGGTCCGAGCAGCCCCGCAAGTACTTCAGGTAGATGTCGTAGGTCTCCTGCCCCTTCAGGGCGATCGCCTCCTCCTTGTGCGCCTCGAGGGCATCGCCCCAGGCGGTCAGAGTCGGCACGTAGTTCTTGCCGATGAAGTGGTGGCGCTCGATCTTGAAACCCGCGTCCGTGGAGTATTTGTCGACCAAATTGACCTGGGGCAACTTTCCACCCGGGTAGATCTCCTTCAGGATGAAGCTGATGAAGCGCAGCAGGGTCATGTTCACCTGCAGACCCATCGCTTTGCCCTCTTCGGCGGTGGGCACCACGATGCTGTGCAGCAGCATCCGGCCGTCGTCGGGCAGCAGGTCGTAGTACTTCTTGAAGAAGGTGGCGTAACGCTCATACCCGGCGTCGCCGGCGCCGTCGGCGAAGTGCTCGAACGCACCCAGCGACACGATGCGGTCGATCGGTACGTCGCCGGGGAATTCCTCCCAGCCCTGGATCCGCACCTCCTTGCGGCGGGGGCTGTCCATCTTCTCGAACTCCGCCACGCAGTGGGCGTACTGGTTCTCGCTGAGCGTCAGGCCGATGACGTTGACGTCATACTCGGCGACGGCGTGCCGCATGGTCGAGCCCCAGCCGCTGCCGATGTCGAGCAGCGTCATACCGGGCTCGAGGTTCAGCTTGTCCAGTGCGAGCTTGCGCTTGGCGTACTGCGCCTCTTCCAGCGTCTTGGTCAGATTCTGCGGATCGGGGTTTTCGTCGAAGTAACCGCAGCTGTAGGTCATCGACGGGTCAAGCCAGAGCTTGAAGAACTCATTCGACTTGTCGTAGTGCGACCGGACCTTTTCGACCGGTGGTTTCAGTTGCGTGCTTCCCGTGTCCCCGTGTGCAGACATTTACAACGCCCCTAACTTCCCTGCAGATATGGATGCCACTGCCGCGGCGGTAGCTTCGACGTCCTCTTGATTTGAAGACTCTCCCAGCATTGTGACAACACTCGTGACGATCGGCTTTCCATCGGCATCGGTAACTTCGCTGCGGATCTCCGCGAGCACGGTGCCGTGGGACTCAATCACCGAGTCGAGATAGGTGTCGAAGTACAGCCTATCGTGGGCGAGGATCGGCCGGTGGAACTTGAATTTCTGGTCGCGGTGAATGACCCGGGCGATGTTGATCGGAATGCTGAACTTGGTGAAGATCTCCAGCTGAACGCGGCGCCCAGCGATCGCGAGGAACGTCAGCGGCGCCACCATGTCCGGGTACCCGGCATTCTCGGATTCACTCTCGTCGAAGTGGGCCGGGTGGTCGTCCTTGATCGCCAGCGCGAACTCGCGGATCTTCTCGCGACCGACCTCGAAGTAGTCCGGTGCGCGGTAATGGCTGCCGATGAGCCCTTCGGCTTCCTTGGGGGTTGTCATCGCGTATGCCTTCCGCTCGATTGTGCCTGCGCGGCGCAGCCTATCAGCGTGATTGCCGCCGAGAGGCCAGCGCGGCCAGCGCACCACCGGCGGCGCCCAGCGCCAACGCCGAGGGCACCCCGATCCGGGCCGCTTTGCGAGCGGTGCGGAAATCGCGAATCTCCCAGCCGCGCTCCCGGGCCAGGGCGCGCAGGCGGGCATCGGGGTTGATGGCGACGGCGGTGCCCACCAGCGACAGCATCGGGACGTCGTTGAAGCTGTCCGAGTACGCGGTGCAGCGTTTCAGGTTGAGCCCCTCGCGAATTGCCAGCGACCGAACCGCGTGCGCCTTGCCGGTGCCGTGCAAGATGTCGCCGACCAGCCTGCCGGTGAAGACGCCGTCGACCGATTCCGCGACCGTGCCCAGCGCGCCGGTCAGGCCGAGCCGCCGCGCGATGGTCGCGGCGAGCTCGTAGGGCGTGGCGGTGATCAGCCATACCTGTTGGCCGGCGTCCAGATGCATCTGGGTGAGCTCGCGGGTGCCGGGCCAGATCTTGTCGGCGATGATCTCGTCGTAGATCTCCTCGCCCAGGGCGACCAGTTGTTCGACCGATCGGCCTTCGATGAAGGCGAGCGCCTTGCGGCGGCCGGCCGCGACGTCGTTGCTGTTTTCCGTCCCGAGAATCTGGAACTTGGCCTGCGCGTAGATGAATCCGACCACGTCGCGGTAGGTGAAGTAGTTGCGCGTGGCCAGGCCGCGCCCGAAATGAACCGCCGACGAGCCCTGCACGAGGGTGTTGTCTACGTCGAAGAAGGCGGCGGCGGTCAGGTCGATGGGGGGCTGCGGCCGGTCTTCGGAGGCGGCGGCTTCCCGCATGCCCTCGATCGCGCGGGCGGCGCTGGCGTCCGCAGCCAGCGACTCCGGGTCGACGTAACCGGATTGGTCCGCGCTGAGCGGGTCAGAGGAAGTCATCGTCAAACCTCCTAGATCGCTGTGTTGCCTGGCGACCCAGCGGGTGCCCGATCTCCAACCCTATCGGGCAGATGACGTGCGGGCGTTGACGTGTCCGGGATGGCGGAGCGTGACACTAGCGTCACGTTCGGTGCCGAGTGTGACGCCAGTGTCACGTTGGGGACCGGGACCGGGTTTCCTCAGTCGAACGACTTGCCATACATACCAAGACTTCACAATCTGTGGAGAGATTTCGGAAACATGGTGAGATCGACAACGAAATCTGCCATCACGAATACTCGTCTCTAGGGTTCATTCAAGAAGAACCGATCCATCAGGCCGCCGCGGCGGTGCCCGTCCACGATGTGTGTAAACGAGTTACGCGAGAATCGATTTCGGCGATCATGTCTTCGGCGTAGCGTTGAAACGCCGCCATCCGCTGCACCGCTTCGGCCAACGCCTGCGGATCGACCTGAAACGCCTCAGCCACCGCGCACCGCCCGCTCCGCCTGGGCGGACCCCTCCTCGGTGCTCTGATACGCCCCGCCGGCCTGACCCACCAGGTGCGCCAGCATCGACAACCCGAACTCGACCTCGCGGGCGCCCTTGTGCCACAACTCCCACGCGGACCCGTACGCGGTGCCCGCCGCGCCCTGCCAACCGCCCAACATCTGACCCACCTGATCGTCGAGCTGGGACAGCTGCGCCGAAAGATGCTCGGCCGCACCGCTGAGCGAGACGGCAGCGCCCTGCATGACGACGGGATCGACCCGTAACGTTTCGTCGGCCATAGTCGGAACATAATGCCTGGTAGATAGCCCCACAAGTCACCGATGACAGACTGGTGCCCATGACTGGGGCGACCGGCCGGCGGCAGGTGGAGCTGTTGACCCGCGACGGCTGCACCATCTGCGAACGCGTACACGCCCGGCTGGCCGAACTGGCCGGTGAGTTGGGCTTCGAGTTGTCGATGACCGACGTCGACGCGGCGGCCGCGGCGGGCGACACCGCGCTGCGGGCCGAGTTCGGCGACCGGCTGCCGGTGATCCTGCTCGACGGGCGCGAACACAGCTATTGGGAGATCGATGAGCCCCGGCTGCGGGCCGATCTCGGCGGCTGACCCGTGCCGCGCCGCCCGGGCGGCCGGCGCGGGGCAATTATTTGGTAGCCCAGCTGATAAACGTTTACCGTGGACAGCAGTTCAGTTACTGGAGGAAGCAAGGGAGCTGGCCAGGTGATGCTGCCGTGAGCGTCTTGCTCTTCGGGGTTTCGCACCGTAGTGCGCCGGTCTCCGTCCTGGAACAACTCAGCATCGACGAGGCCGATCAGGGCAAGATCGTCGACCGGGTGTTGCAGTCACCCCTGGTGACCGAGGCGATGGTGCTGTCGACATGCAACCGGGTCGAGGTTTACGCGGTGGTGGACGCGTTCCACGGCGGGTTAGCGGTGATCGGGCAGGTGCTGTCGGAACAGTCCGGGATGTCGATGACCGACCTCACCAAGTATGCGTACGTCCGCTACAGCGAGGCCGCCGTCGAGCACCTGTTCGCGGTCGCCAGCGGGCTGGATTCCGCCGTGATCGGCGAGCAGCAGGTGCTCGGCCAGGTCCGTCGCGCCTATGCCAACGCCGAGACCAACCGCACCGTGGGCCGGATTCTGCACGAGCTGGCCCAGCGGGCCCTGTCGGTGGGCAAGCGGGTGCATTCCGAGACCGCCATCGACGCCGCCGGCGCCTCGGTGGTGTCCGTCGCCCTGAACATGGCCGAACGCCGCCTGAACGGCTTGTCGGGCAAGACCGCCGTCCTGGTCGGCGCCGGAGCGATGGGCGCCCTGGCCGCGGCGCACCTTTCTCGAGCCGGCATCGGGCAGGTCCATGTGGTCAACCGGTCGCTGTCCCGGGGCCAGCGCCTGGTCCGCAAGATCCGTGACGTCGGCGTGCGGGCGGACGCCGTGCCCCTGGATCGTCTGCCCGACACCCTGGCGGGCGCCGACGTCGTCGTCAGCTGTACCGGCGCGGTGACCCCGGTGGTCTCGCTGGCCGACGTGCACCACGCGCTGGCCGCCGCGCACCGCGACGAAGAGGCGAACCCGCTGGTGATCTGCGACCTGGGCATGCCGCGCGACGTCGACCCGGCGGTGGCCGGCCTGCCCGGCGTCTGGGTCGTCGACGTGGACCGCGTGCAGCACGAGCCCTCGGCCCACGCCGCGGCCGCGGACGTCGACGCCGCCCGTACCATCGTCGCCACCGAAGTTGCTGCCTACCTGGCCGGACAGCGGATGGCCGAGGTCACGCCGACCGTCACGGCGCTGCGCCAGCGCGCCGCCGATGTGGTCGAAGCCGAACTGCTGCGCCTCGACAACCGGCTGCCCGGCCTCGAGAGCGCCCAGCGCGAAGAGGTGGCGCGCACCGTGCGACGGGTGGTGGACAAGCTGCTCCACGCGCCGACCGTGCGGATCAAACAGCTCGCCAGCGCGCCCGGCGGCGACAGCTACGCCGAGGCGTTGCGCGAACTCTTCGAACTCGACCAGACCGCCGTCGATGCCGTGGCCGCGGGCGAATTGCCAGTCATTGCAAACGGATTCGACGCGGGTACCCCGCAGCAGACCGCCGAGTAGGCGATTGGCGAACGTGATCCGGATAGGCACCCGGGGCAGCCTGCTGGCCACCACCCAGGCCGGGGGTGTCAGAGACGCTTTGATCGCGCTGGGACACCCGGCTGAGCTGGTGACCATCAGCACCGAGGGCGACCGCTCGTCGGCGCCCATCGAGTCGCTCGGGGTGGGTGTCTTCACCACCGCACTGCGCGAGGCCATGGAGGAGGGCCGCGTCGACGCCGCCGTGCACTCCCACAAGGACCTGCCGACCGCCGACGACCCTAGGTTTGCTGTGGCGGCCATCCCGGTGCGCAACGATCCGCGCGACGCGGTGGTCGCGCGCGACGGGCTGGTGCTCGCGGAGTTGCCAGCCGGTTCGCTGGTGGGGACCTCGTCGCCGCGGCGGGCCGCGCAGCTTAGAGCATTGGGTCTCGGTTTGGAAATCCGCCCCCTACGAGGCAACCTAGATACCAGGTTGAACAGGGTAAGCAGTGGTGATCTCGACGCGATCGTGGTAGCCCGGGCGGGACTGGCCCGGATCGGTCGCCTCGACGATGTCACCGAGACGCTAGAGCCGGTGCAGATGTTGCCAGCACCGGCTCAGGGCGCGCTCGCCGTCGAATGCCGCGCCGGCGACAGCCGGTTAGCGGCAGTGCTGGCGGAACTGGACGACGCCGACACGCGTGCGGCGGTCGCCGCGGAGCGAGCCCTGTTGGCCGAACTGGAGGCCGGTTGCTCCGCACCGGTGGGCGCGATCGCCGAAGTGGTCGAGTCCATCGATGAGGAAGGCCGGATCTTCGAAGAGCTGTCGCTGCGCGGCTGCGTGGCGGCGCTGGACGGGTCCGACGTGATCCGCGCGTCCGGTATCGGCAGTCCCGGTCGGGCACGAGAGCTCGGGCTTTCGGTGGCCGCGGAGCTGTTCGAGCTGGGCGCCCGAGAACTGATGAGCGAAGCGCGGCAAGACCCGGCGCGAGGAAATTAAATGCGAGTTACGTGGGAGCGACAATGACGACGCGAGGGCGTAAGCCGACACCCGGCCGCATCACGTACGTGGGCTCCGGCCCGGGTGACCCGGGACTGCTGACGACCCGGGCCGCGACGGTGTTGGCGAACGCCGCTTTGGTGTTCACCGACCCCGACGTGCCTGAGCCGGTGCTGGCCCTGATCGGCAAAGACCTGCCGCCGGTGTCCGGTCCGGCTCCGGCCGAACCGGCCGCCACCAACGGCGACGGCGGCCCCGACCAGGGCAAGGCGCAGCCGGCGGTGATCTCCGGTGGCCCCGATATCCGCCCGGCGCTGGGTGACCCCGCCGAGGTGGCCAAGACGCTGACCACCGAGGCACGCACGGGTGTGGACGTGGTGCGGCTGGTGGCCGGCGACCCGCTGACGGTCGACGCGGTCATCACGGAGGTCAACGCCATCGCGCGGAGCCACCTGCACATCGAGATCGTGCCCGGGCTGGCTCCCAGCGATGCCGTCCCGACGTATGCGGGGTTGCCGCTGGGCTCCTCGCACACGGTCGCCGACGTGCGCGGCGACGTCGACTGGGAGGCGCTGGCGGCGGCGCCCGGCCCGCTGATTCTGCAGGCCACGTCGTCGCATCTGGCCGACGCGGCGCGCACCCTGATCGAGCACGAGCTCGCCGAGAGCACCCCGTGCGTGGTGACCGCGCAGGGCACCACCTGTCAGCAGCGTTCCATCGAGACCACGCTGCACGGCCTGACCGACTCGGCGGTGCTAGGCGGTACCGACCCCGCCGGCCCGTTGACCGGTCCGCTGGTGGTGACCATCGGCAAGACGGTGGCCAGCCGGGCGAAGCTGAACTGGTGGGAGAGCCGCGCGCTGTACGGCTGGACCGTGCTGGTGCCCCGCACCAAGGACCAGGCCGGCGAGATGAGCGAGCGGCTGACCTCCTACGGCGCGCTGCCGATCGAGGTGCCGACCATCGCGGTCGAGCCGCCGCGCAGTCCCGCCCAGATGGAAAGGGCCGTCAAGGGTTTGGTCGACGGCCGCTTCCAGTGGGTGGTGTTCACCTCCACCAACGCGGTGCGCGCGGTGTGGGAGAAGTTCGGCGAGTTCGGTCTGGACGCGCGCGCGTTCTCCGGAGTGAAGATCGCGTGTGTGGGCGAGTCGACCGCCGACCGGGTCCGGGCGTTCGGGATCAGCCCCGAACTGGTGCCGGCCGGCGAGCAGTCCTCCCTGGGCCTGCTCGACGACTTCCCGCCCTACGACAGCATTTTCGACCCGGTCAACCGGGTGCTGCTGCCGCGCGCCGACATCGCCACCGAGACGCTGGCCGAGGGCCTGCGCGAACGTGGTTGGGAGATCGAGGATGTCACCGCCTACCGGACGGTGCGGGCCGCCCCGCCGCCGGCGGAGACGCGGGAGATGATCAAGACCGGTGGGTTCGACGCGGTGTGCTTCACGTCCAGCTCCACGGTGCGAAACCTGGTCGGCATCGCCGGCAAGCCGCACGCTCGGACGATCATCGCCTGCATCGGTCCCAAGACCGCGGAGACCGCGGCCGAATTCGGTCTGCGGGTGGATGTCCAGCCCGAGACCGCCGCGGTCGGCCCGCTGGTCGACGCGCTGGCCGAACACGCCGCGCGGTTGCGCGCCGAGGGTGCGCTGCCGCCGCCGCGCAAAAAGAGCCGCAGGCGCTAGTGGCCGGCCGGCAGCCGAGCGCGCGTGTTTGTGCAGCGACACGCCGTCGAAGCTGGCAGTCTGTGCACGCTCGCGGTGCGACGTGAGCGGTAGCGGTTACCCGCGGCACCGTCCGCGCCGGCTGCGCACCACCCCGGCCTTACGCCGTTTGGTGGCCCAAACGTCTTTGGAGCCAAGACATTTGGTGTTGCCGATGTTCGTCGCCGACGGCATCGACGAACCACGGCCGATCACGTCCATGCCGGGCGTGGTGCAGCACACCCGTGATTCGTTGCGCAGCGCGGCCGCCGATGCCGTCGCCGCGGGCGTGGGGGGGCTGATGCTGTTCGGCGTGCCCCGTGACGAGGACAAGGATTCGATCGGGTCGGCCGGGACCGACCCCGACGGCGTCCTCAATGTCGCGCTGCGGGACTTGGCCAAAGACCTCGGCGAGGCCACCGTGTTGATGGCCGACACCTGCCTGGACGAATTCACCGACCACGGGCACTGCGGCGTCCTGGACGACCGGGGTCGGGTCGACAACGATGCCACCGTGGACCGGTATGTGGATCTTGCTGTGGCGCAAGCTGAATCGGGTGCTCACGTGGTGGGCCCGAGCGGCATGATGGACGGACAGGTGGGCGCGATTCGCGACGGGCTGGACGCCGCCGGCTTCACCGACGTGGCGATCCTGGCCTACGCCGCCAAGTTCGCCTCGGTGTTCTATGGCCCGTTTCGTGAGGCGGTCGGCTCCAGCCTCTCCGGGGACCGGCGTACCTATCAGCAGGAGGCCGGCAACGCCCGCGAGGCACTGCGCGAGGTCGAGCTCGACCTCGACGAAGGCGCCGACATTGTCATGATCAAGCCGGCGATGAGTTACCTCGACGTGGTCGCGGCCGCGGCCGACGTCTCGCCCGTTCCCGTCGCCGCCTATCAAGTGTCGGGGGAGTACGCCATGATTTGTGCTGCGGCCGCGAATAATTGGATCGACGAGCGCGCCGCGGCGCTGGAGTCACTGACCAGCATCCGGCGCGCCGGGGCGGATATCGTTCTCACCTATTGGGCTGCGGATGCGGCAGGGTGGCTCTCGTGAGATGGGGCTTGCGATGACTACCGGCGGCGACACCGAACCCAAGCGGTTGTTCTACGAACCCGGCGCCAGCTGGTGGTGGCTGGCGTGCGGCCCGGCCGCCGCGGTGGCGATGGTGTTGATCGAGATCTGGAGCGGTGCCCCGGTGTCGCTGGTGGTCCCCGCGATCTTCCTGGTGCTCGTATCGGCGTTCCTAGGGATACAGGTGAAGGCCGCGCGCATCCACGTCTCGGTCGAGCTCACCGAGGACGCCCTGCGCCAGGGCACCGAAACAATTCTGGTCCGCGAAATCATCAAGGTGTATCCCGAGCCGGAGAACCACGAAGCCTCCGGGAAAGACCTGGCGCGGTGGCAGTCGTCGCGGGCGCTCGGCGAACTGGTCGGCGTGCCGCGCAAGCGCGTCGGCATCGGTCTCAAGCTCACCGGCGACCGCACGGCCCAGGCCTGGGCGCGTCGCCATCGTCAGCTGCGCGCCGCCCTGACCCCACTGGTCCAGGAGCGGGTGGAGCCCAGCCGATCGATCGACGGAGACTGGGACGACGACACCGGGACGACGCAATGAACACCCGCTACCGCGCGCTGCTCGAGCTCGGCCTGGCCTGCGTCGCGTTGGTGTGCTCGGGACTGACCTGGTGGCACTCGCATCACACGGTGGTCGTGGCACCGATCGCCGACGGGCAGCCCTCCACCACGTCGCTGTTGTACGACCCGCAGCTGCTGCTGCTGACGCTGGTGCTGCTGACGAGCGCCGGGGTACTGGCGGTCATCGGGGTTGCCAGGCTGCGACGCGTGCGCTCGGGCGCTAAGACGGCTTCCTGACGAGCGGCAACGCCATCCGACGGCGCAGCGCGATGGCGTCGGCCCTGCCCTGCAGCGCCTCGTGGACCGAACGCATGATCGGAAAACTGGCGTCGTGACCGGTGTCATCCAGCACCCCGGTCACCGCTGAGCTGGCGACCAGGGTCCAATCCACCCCGGCGGCACGACAATCGGCATCGAATGCATAGAGCAGCGAGATGCCGGCCTCAGCAAATTCATTGACATCGGCCACGTCGAGCACCACGGGATTTTCTCCGAGCGTGAAGCGCGCAATGTGGTCGCTGAGGCGATCGACATTTCTTTCGTCGATTTCGCCGCGAATGTGCACCACCGTCGCCAGGTGGCGGTGGTGCGCCCGGACCTGTGCGCCGTCGCAGTCAAACACGCAGTTGTCGTGGCCAGCTCGGCTGCCTGCGACCGTCATGAGGACCCCTCACTCTCCGTGGCGCTCGCGCCGCCTTCGGAAGCGCCTGCACGCTCACCAAAGAGTGTTTACGACGTTAGGCCGCAAGCCTAAGGAGACCGGAAGCCGTTTCTAACGCTTTGCTAAGAAGCGATTGGGGGTATATCGCGAATCGGCGGCTGAGCAAACGCCCAGCGGCTTATTGGGGCACAGGAATACCCCGGAAAGCCGTATGCCACACCACAACCGTCCACGCGTGCCGCCGATTCCGCTGCTAGGCTGCCTAGGCTGCCGGTTGCTAGTCGGGGGGCTTGTGAAAAGGCGAGTTTTCCCGCTCAGCCGAAGTAGCGGCAGGACGAAACGCCAGGATTCGGACGGGAAGAGCAGCGTGCGGGGCGGAGAGATCAAGGGCGAGATCACCGCCCTGACGGGGCTCCGCATCGTCGCCGCGCTGTGGGTGGTGCTGTTCCACTTCCGGCCGATGCTCGGCGATGTCTCACCCGACTTCCGCGACGCGCTCGCGCCGGTGCTCAACTGTGGCGCCCAGGGCGTCGACCTTTTCTTCATCCTCAGCGGCTTCGTGCTGACGTACAACTATCTCGACCGCATGGGCCGGTCGTGGTCGACCCGCGCGACTTTGCATTTCCTGTGGCTGCGCCTGGCCCGGGTGTGGCCGGTGTACCTGGTCACCCTGCACCTCGCCGCCCTGTGGGTGATCTTCACGCTGCACGTCGGTCATGTGCCGTCGCCGGATGCGGCCTCGCTGACCGCGATCAGCTACGTGCGCCAGATCCTGTTGGTGCAGTTGTGGTTTGTGCCGTTCTTCGACGACTCGAGTTGGGACGGGCCGGCCTGGTCGATCAGCGCGGAATGGCTGGCCTATGTGCTCTTCGCCGTCCTGGTGTTGGTCCTGTTGAGGATGAAACAGGCGACCAGGGCGCGCAGCCTGATGGTTCTGGCCTTCGCGGCATCGCTGCCGCCCGTGGTGATGCTGCTCGCCAGCGGCCACTTCTACACACCGTGGAGCTGGCTGCCCCGCATTGTCACGCAATTCACGGCGGGCGCGCTGGCCTGTGTCGCGGTGCGCAGGCTGCGGCTGAGCGATCGTGGCCGCCGTGTCGCCGGGTACGTCTCTTTGCTGCTCCTGGCGGCGATGGTCGGCGTGCTGTATTGGTTTGGCGCGCACCCGATATCGGGAGTGGTGGAGAACGACAGCGGCGGTGTCGTCGACGTGTTGTTCGTTCCGCTGGTGATATCGCTGGCCATCGGGCTGGGCAGCCTGCCGCGGGTGTTGTCGACGCGGGCGATGGTGTACGGCGGCAAGATCTCGTTCTGCCTGTACATGGTGCATGAGCTGGTGCACACCGCCTGGGGTTGGGCCGTCGAGCAATTCGAGCTTCCGACCCTGGACAACCCGTGGAAATGGAACGTCATCGGCCTGCTCGCGATTGCCCTGGGCTTGTCGGTGCTGCTGTATCACGGTGTCGAAGAGCCCGCCCGCCGCTGGATGCGCAAGATGGTCGACGTCAGGGCCGTCGACGCTCGAAGCGATCCCGGCGAATCACACAGTAAGCTGCATCCGATCGACCGTCCGCTGGAAGCGGTTTCGGCCCGCGCGGTGTGATGGCCGCCTCAGCGGCCGGCCGCGTCTTACGGGGAACACTTGATGAGGACGCGGCGGCACCCGACGATGCCGTTGACAGTGGAGGTGAGAGTGAGTCGTCTGGCCACCTTTCTCATTGGGTTGAGTTTTCTGGCGGGCGTAGGCATGGCATACCCGGCGCAGGTGCGCACCTACGAGACACTGACGCTCGACTTCCGGCTGAATCATGTGGCGGTGGTGGGGGATTCGTATACCACCGGAACGAACGAGGGCGGTCTGGGCTCGAGGTCGTGGCCGGTGCGCGCCTGGCAGGTGCTCGGTTCGCGGGGTTCGCGGATCTCGGGCAGCGTGGCGGCCGAAGGTCGAGCCGGTTATGCCACGCCCGGTGACCACGGCAGCATCTTCGAGGACCTGACCGCCAGGGCGGTCCAGCCCGACGATGCGCTGGTGGTGTTCTTCGGCTCCCGCAACGACCAGGGTGTCGATCCCGCGACCTTGACCGTAAAGACCCATGCCGCTTTGGATGTGGCGCGCCAACTCGCGCCGGCGGCACGGCTGCTGGTGATCGGACCGCCGTGGCCGACCGCCGATGTGCCGCCGTCGATGTTTTTGATCCGCGACGTCCTCGCCGGCGCCGCCGGCGCCGCGGGGGCGACGTTCATCGACCCGATCGCCGAAAACTGGTTCGTCGGCCGCCCCGACCTGATCGGCGCGGATGGCGTGCATCCCAACGACGCGGGCCATCAATACATGGCGGACAAGATCGCACCGCTCATCCGTACGCAGCTGTCGACCTGACTCAGGTGTGGCGGCCGCGGGTGTCAGTCGTTGGCGTGCCGGTCGTAATCCCAGCGCTCCAAGCGGTCTTGCACGTGCAGGAAGGCGATGCCGGCGAAGGGCGCGGCTACTGCGATGCAGACCAGCAACAGCGGAGACATGACACTAAAACCTCCAAAAACCCTTCACTGATCTGACGTTGGTCAGCCTCGAGAAGTTCATTGCTTACCCGCCCGCTTCCAGGGCGCGGTCCGCGAGCGCACCCATCAGCGGTGCCACCAACTGCGCGTACTCGGTTGTCACATGGTTGTCGTCGCGGAACACGAGCGTGTTGCCGACGATGAGGGGGCAGCGGTCTGGGGTGCAGAACATGTCGGTCAGATCGGCGTAGTGCCCGCCGCTGCGGGTGGTCGCGGCCTGCTCGGCGGCGATCCCGTCGCCGTCCACCGCCGCGGGTTTGGTTGGCGTGCAAGCGTTCACGTCGTCGAGGTGGGTGGATAGGCACGCCGGCGCCGACGAGCGCGGGTCGGGGGCGGGCCCCAGCACCAGGACGGTCGCGCCGGTGCCGCGCAGCTGCGCCACGGTGCGTCCGAGGGTGTCGATCCAGGCCGGGTCGTAGGAGGTGAACCCGAAGTCCCCGCCGTAGCGCCGGCTCATGTCCAGCACGATCAGGCGCGGGTGTTCGGCGTTCATCCGGCTCATGATCTGGGCGCGCCACTGTTCGCACTCGGTGTACTCGCGGCCCAGATACGGGCTCGTGATGTGCAGGTCCTGCAGCGGGCAGGTCACCTTGGCCAGGGTCTCCAACCGCCAGTGCCGCTGCTCGGCGAGCCGCTCGAAGGCGGGATTCCACATGGCGGCGTGCGAGTCGCCGATCAGGGCGACCGTGGTCGGTGAGGCGGTGTCGCCGGACGCGCATTCGCTTTGTCCGACGTCGCGCCAGGAACGTACGCAGCCGTTGACGAACACGACGGCCTTGTCGGCGGGCGCCTTGGCCAGCGGCGGGTCCAGGTTCGACGGGACGACACGCAGGCCGACGGCCGCCGCGAGCGCCACCCGGGCCTGGTCGAATGCCTGACGCACCGCCGCTTCCTGGGGAGTGACGGCGGGAACATTGGCCGGCGGCGTCGCGATGATGTTGGCGCGCGGGGCGGCGACCCCGTGGCCGACCGGGGCCGGGATCACGTTCAGCAGCACCATGCATGCGCACGCGGTGGCGGCACTGGCACCGCCGGCAACGGCCAGGCTGACTTTCGCCGACCGGCGCAGCGCCGCGGCGAAGCGGCCCGGGTTCTCCACCAGGTGCAGGGTGATGACGGCGAGTCCGGCGGAGACGGCCGTGGCGCTGAGCCTGGCCGGCAGCCCCGCGGGCTCGCCGAGCAGCGCGGGCATCAGCAGCAGCACCGGCCAGTGCCACAGGTACCACGAGTACGAGATCCGGCCGATGGCGCGCATCGCCGGCCGGGACAGCAGGCGACCGGGCCCGAGCCCGCCGGTGACGGCGCCGCCGCCGATGATCAGCGCGGTGCCCAGCACCGGCAGCAGCGCCTCGGTGCCGGGATATGGGGTGTGGGAGTTGAGTTGGGTGCAGGTCAGCAGGATCAAAGCCAGGCCGCCCCAGCCGGCGATCGACGCGGTCCGCAGCGACAGCCGGCGCCACTGCTGCAGCGACAGGGCCACCAGGCCACCGGCGGCCAGTTCCCACGCGCGGGTGGGCAGCGAGAAGAACGCCCACGATGGCGACGTGCGGGTCCACAGGGCGCCCGCCGTCAACGACGCCGCGGCGACCACCGCGAGGACCACCGCACACGGGGTCGCGCGCGTCGCGGCCCCGCGAAGGCGCGGGACCCGCCGGACCGCCCAGGCGACCGCGATGATCAGCACCGGCCACACCAGGTAGAACTGTTCCTCCACGCCCAGTGACCAGTAGTGCTGGAACGGCGACGGGGCGTCGGCGGTCAGGTAGTCGGTGCCCCGCTGGGCGAACCGGTAGTTGCCGACGTACAGGGCGCTGGCGATGCCGTCGAGGAACACGCTGCGCGCCTGCAGCGGGGGCAGCACCGCGGCCGCGCCGATCGCGGTGATGGTGCCGACGATGGCCGCGGCCGGCAGCAGGCGCCGGGCGCGCGCACCGTAAAACCGGCCCAGCGCAACGGTATTCGTGGTGCTCGCCTCGCGAAAGAGCAGCCCGGTGATGAGGAAGCCGGAGATGACGAAGAAGACGTCCACACCGATGTAGCCGCCGGAGATTCCCGGGATGCCGGCGTGGTAGAGCACGACGGCGATCACCGCGACGGCGCGCAGCCCCTCGATGTCGGGCCGGAATCCGTTCCGGGAAGTCCGCCGCGCAGGTGGCTGTGGGCTGCCGGCGACTGATTCCTCCCGAAGTGTCATTTGCGTGGGCTAGGTCGCCATCCAGGCCAGCTCACCGGGCAGTTGACTGCGCCAGTAGGCGATGTCGTGTCCGCCGAGGGAGAAGCTGCCCGCCGGTTGGGTCTTCAACTGGTAGACGAATTGCTTTGTGGCGAAATAGAAGCGGTCGAAGTTGCCGCAGTCCACGCGCAGCGGAATCGCGTTCAGTGCGGGCAGGCCCAGCACGCTGTTCTGCACGAAGTCGTCGTTGCTGTCGAACGCCCCCGGCGCACTCAGCGGATACGAGGTGTACAGCGCCGGGCTGATCGCGCAGATGCCGGCGGTCCGCGCCGGCCCCAGCTTGGCGCCCAGGCGAAGCGCCCCGTACCCGCCCATCGACCACCCCATGAAACCGACCCGGGAGGTGTCGAAACCCATGGTGGACAGCATCGGCAGCAGCTCGTCGAGCACCATGGCACCGGAGTCCTCGCCGGAAGTCCTTTTGTGCCAGTAGGTGTTGCCGCCGTCGACGCCGACCACGGCGAACGGCGGCTTGCCCTCCTTGGCCAGTTGGGCCAGCCCGTCCGGGACGCCCATGTCGAGCATCTGGTTGGCGTCGCCGTCCACGCCGTGCAGCGCGATCACCGGGCGCAGCGAGCCGGTCTGGCCCGGCGGCATGGCGATCACATAGTTGGTCTTGATCCCCCCGCGGGCGGCTGACACGAACGACCCGGTGAGCCGGGTCGGCAGGGACTTGCCCGCCGTCGGCGGCTCGAACGGCGCGGGCGCCTGCGGCAGCGTCGCGGCGCGCGAAGCGGCCGGAGCCAGCAGGGAGCTGAAGGAGAGCACGCCGGCGGCTCCGAGGCTGGCACCGGCGCCCATCCGGAGCACCGCTCGGCGTGTGAGGTCAGGCATGATCGCAATAATGCCGCGCTGAGCGGGGATTACCGGCCGAGCCACGCCGTATTGGAAGCATTGTGTGATCTGGCGTGATCTTCCGGTGCCGAAGCGGTGATCTTTTCGGCGTCGTCCGGCGCCCGTGGCGGCGCCGAGTTGCGGCATCGCACGAGATCGTGATCATGGTAGCGCCGAATCCGCCGGTTGCCCCCGGCCGAATGATTGCGATCGTATTGCCTTCTGGGACAGTGGGAGACGCGGTGACGCCGGCCGCGTGCCCGGCGCCTCGCCGTCGCGAACCGACGCACGCGGCCGCCGGCCGGCGCGCCGACGGCGTCGTCCGGCCGGGATGCAATCTCGCAGGTTTCAACCCTCGCCCATCGGCGCGGACTTCAGAAGGATGTAACGGGCCTCTGCCACGGGGCGAAAGCGGAGCGGAAAAAGGATTGTGAATTGAGTCTCGCGTTTCATTGGTTTCTGCCGACCTACGGCGATTCGCGGAATCTGGTCGCGGGCGGGCACGGCACGTCGATGTCCGGCGACCGGCCGGCCACGCTGAAGTACCTGCACCAGATCTGCACGGCCGCCGAGGACAACGGTTTCGAGGCCGTCCTCACGCCCACCGGATTGTGGTGTGAGGACGCGTGGTTGACGACGGCGATGCTGGTCGAATCGACCGAGACGCTGAAGTTCTTGGTTGCGTTCCGTCCCGGGATGCTGAGTCCGACCCTGGCCGCGCAGATGGCCGGCACCTTCCAGCGGCACTCGGAGGGACGGCTGCTGCTCAACGTGGTCACCGGCGGCGAACCGCACGAGCAACGGGCCTACGGTGACTTCCTGGACAAGGAGGCGCGGTACGCCCGCACCGCCGAGTTCCTGCACGTGGTGCGCCAGCTGTGGACCGCCAAGGAGCCGGTCACCTTTGCGGGAGAACACATTCAGGTCGAGGGCGCCCAGCTGAACAACCCGCCCGATCCGATCCCGGCGGTGTTTTTCGGCGGGTCCTCGGCAGCGGCCGGGCCGGTGGCGGCCAAGCACTCCGACGTGTATCTCACCTGGGGCGAGCCGCTGACGGCGGTCGCCAAGAAGCTCGACTGGATCCGCGGACTGGCCGTCGACGAAGGCCGGATCCTGCAGTACGGCTTGCGGATTCACGTGATCAGCCGCGACACGGCCGCTGAGGCGTGGGCCGAGGCCGACCGGTTGCTGGCCGCGATCGACCCGGCCGATGTCGAGCGGGTGCAGGCGAGCCTGGCGCGCAGCGAATCCGAAGGCCAGCGCCGCATGCTGGACCTGCACGGCGGCAACAGCAGCAAATTGCTGGTCGCGCCCAACCTGTGGGCGGGGGTGGGTCTGGTCCGTGGCGGAGCGGGCACCGCCCTGGTCGGGTCGCACGCCGAGGTCGCGGAGCGGTTGGCCGAATACGCCAAATTGGGCATCAGCCATTTCATTCTGTCGGGTTATCCGCATCTGGAAGAGGCCTACTGGTTCGGCGAGGGCGTGCTGCCGATCCTGGAGCGGATGGGTTTGTGGCGGCACCCCAACCGCCAATCGCATCCGGCGGGGGCCACGCCGTTCGCCGTCGCCTCGGCGCACTAAGGGGCCATGGCGTCCACCCTGCCCGCGTCCGCGGTCACCACCCCGGGACCCGATGCGGTCGACGAATCCTTCGAGCAGCAGCGCCGGCGGTTGCGCATCGTCGTCGCGGCGAGCTTGCTGGGCACCACGGTCGAGTGGTACGACTTCTTCCTGTACGCCACCGCGGCCGGCCTGGTCTTCAATAAGGTGTTCTTTCCCAACGAAAGTTCTTTGGTGGGAACGCTATTGGCGTTCGCTACCTTCGCCGTGGGGTTCGTCATGCGACCCATCGGCGGCCTGGTGTTCGGCCACATCGGCGACCGGATCGGCCGCAAGCGCAGCCTGGCGCTGACGATGCTCATCATGGGCGGCGCGACGGCGCTGATCGGGGCCTTGCCGACGGCCGCCCAGATCGGCGCTTGGGCGCCGGTGCTGCTGCTGGCTTTGCGCGTGCTGCAGGGTTTTGCGCTCGGGGGCGAGTGGGGCGGGGCGGTGCTGCTGGCCGTCGAACACAGCCCCGGCGACCGGCGCGGACGCTACGGGGCGATCCCGCAGGTCGGGTTGGCGCTGGGCCTGGCACTGGGCACCGGCGTATTCGCGTTCCTGCAGGTTGCCTTGGGTCAGACGCGATTTCTGTCCTACGGTTGGCGCATCGGCTTCCTGCTGAGCGTGTTGCTGGTGGCGATCGGCGTAGTGGTGCGGCTGCGGGTCGAAGAAACGCCGGCGTTCCGTCAGTTGAGCGACCTCGAGGCCGCGTCCACCGTGCCCATCCGCGACATCGTCCGCGAACCCCGTTCTCGGCGAAACACCTTGCTGGGACTGCTGTCTCGCTGGGCGGAGGGCTCGGCCTTCAACACCTGGGGCGTTTTCGCGATCAGCTACGCGACCGGGGCGCTGGGCTTCAACAAGGTCTCGGTCCTGGTCGTGGTCACCATCGCCGCCTTGCTGATGGCGGTGCTGCTGCCCGTCTCGGGAGCGTTGACCGACCGGTATGGTGCACGACGGGTATACCTGGTGGGCGTGGCCCTCTACGGCCTGGCGGCGTTTCCCGCGTTCGCCCTGTTCGGCACCAAAAACCTGGTCTGGTTCGGGCTGGCCATGATCCTCGTGTTCGGCGTGGTGCACGCGCTGTTCTACGGCGCGCAAGGCACCCTCTATTCCTCGCTGTATCCCACCGGCACCCGCTACACCGGTTTATCGTTCGTCTACCAGTTCTCGGGCGTGTACGCGTCCGGGGTGACGCCGATGATTCTGACCGCGCTGATCGCGGCCGTCGGCGGCGCGCCGTGGCTGGCCTGTGGATATCTGGTCGCCACTGCGGTGATCAGCGTGATCGCCACGGCGCTGATCCGCGACCGCGACCTGTACCTTTAGGCGACGCCGAAGGCGCAGTCCAGTCTCTGAGGTCCGCGGATGGCAGGGTTGTCTCGCCATACTGGCGTGCCTCGCAGCGTGGGTCCGCGTGCCAGGATGTGTTGCAGCGCAATGATCACCTCGAGGCGGGCGAGTGCGGCCCCAAGGCAAAAGTGGGCGCCGTAGCCGAATGTGATCGGCGCCGGGCCTGAGCGGTGTGTTCGAAATTGGCCGGGCTCGTCGAAGACGGCCGGATCCCGGTTGGCAGCGGCCAGCGCCACGAGGGCGGACTCGCCGGCGCGAATGGTCACACGGTTGATGACGTGGTCTTGCGTGGCGGTGCGCATTACGGCCTGCACGGGACTGTCCAGGCGTAGCAATTCGGTGACCAGCCGACCACCGACGGAGTCGATGGTATCAATCGGTCGGACACCGGTGGGCGTTGTCGTCATCAGCCGAACCATGGCTGCGCCCAGTAGGTTTGCGGTGGTCTCGTGTCCGGCGATGGCGATGATGATCGCAGTCATGACGACGTCGTCGAGTTCCAGAGCCGGGTCGGCGCCGATGAAGCTGAGCAGGTCGTCACCGGGATTGGCGCGACGGTCGGCCGCCAAAGGAAGGATTTCAGTCAGCAGGTTCGCGAACGCCGCAGTACCTGCTTCGAGAGCACCGATGTCGTTGAATTCGGCCAACATTCGGCTGATGGCCGGTGACTCTTCGCGTAACAGCCATGTCGAGTCAACGTCCAGTCCGAGCCACGCCGCTGCGATGGCGATCGGCACAGGCAGTGCGACCTCGAGCATGAAGTCGAAATCGACTCGGGCTGGGACGAGGCCGATCGTCTGAGCGGCGATGGCATCGACGCCCTCCCGGAGCCCGGCGATGAATGATCGAGTAAAGACGTCACGGACCGCGCCGCGTAGCCTGCTGTGGGCGTCGCCGTCTGTCATCAACATGTTGCGCCGCAATATATCTCGGACAGACTCTCTGGCACCGACTGGGGCATTCGGGTTCGCCAGCGGATCGCTCGACCAGCCGGCCCCACCAAGGATCTGTCGCGCCGGGTGGTAGCCGAGGATCAGCCAGGCGGCGGCGGTGTCGTCCCAGACTACGTCGCCTTCGAGACGCCGCCGCTCGTAATAACGGTAGGGGTCGGCCGCGTCCCAGGGCAGCCTCGGCTTGATCTGGGCATCAGGGGTGGTCATGATGGTCCAATGCGCCGGGGAGACCACGCTCCCGCACCCAGGCGTGGTGCAGCTTGCCCAGTTCGGTGACGGGCTCGGTGACTCCGTCCATGTCGTCAAAGATTGCCCGGATGGGCAGAGTCGCCTGCAAACCCGCGGCGACACTATTGAATGCGAGAACGATCCGGGAAGTGAAGACATGTTCTCGCGGAACAGTGATCTTTGCCACCGGGTGATCGCGGTCGCGAACATCGAAGAACCCGCCGACGACCCGCGCGACGGCATCGGGTGTGAACGTAACCGGTTGCGGCAGGGTCATCGGATAGTTCGTGTAGGAGATCCATTCCCGCAATTGGTCGTTCGTCAGACCTGAGTCAGCAGTGATGATGCCCAATTCTGTCAACAATTCGTGGCTGTCGTTCGTATGCTCTTCGACCGCGGCGCGCAGAAATGAAACCCAAAGCCAGCGCTGTGTTTCGGGAAGTGTTGACGTGCAACCGAAATCAAGAAATCCGACGGTGCCGTCGGGATTGAATCGATAATTTCCTGGATGGGGATCGGCGTGGACCAAGTTGGCGTGTCGGAAGTTGCCGTTCATGAACCTTGTCATCACCTCGGCCCAGGTGTTCTTCAGGTCCTGGTCGGCCTGTTGCGCTGCCGGATAGTCCAATCCCTCGAGGTAGGTCATCGTCAGCACGCGATCACCAGATGTTTCAGATATGACATCGGGGACACGGATGAACGGGTGGCCACGATACAGCTCACTGACGGTGGTGATCATGTCGGCTTCGTGGCGGTAGTCGACCTCCTCCGCGATCCGGGCCGATGCTTCTCGGGCGAGGCTTTTGATGTCGACCTTCATTCCTGACGCGGCGACCACAAACCTCAGGAACGTGGCGATAAGTTCAGTGTTGGCCAGGTCGTCGCGGATCGCTTGAGCCACACCGGGGTATTGAATTTTCACGACGACCTCGCGGCCGTCGCGCATTAAGGCGCGGTGCACCTGACCGACCGATGCTGCGGCCATCGGCTCCTCGGAGATGGCCTCGAAATGATCAACTGCGGAACCCAATTCGTCGTGTAGAACTTTTCGCACAAGCGTGGGGTGCATCGGTGGTGCATCGGCATGAAGTCGGGCGAGCGCCTTCTGATACGGCCAGTAGCCTCCGGTGCCGACAGCGCGGGCATCTACCATCGACAAGATCTGACCGGCCTTCATCAGAACACCTTTGGAGTGGCCCAGCAATTCGGCATAGCGCTCGGCGGTGCGTTCATGGAATCGCGCGACCGCGCCATCGTTGCCCGTTTTCTCCCGAAGTCCGGCGACCAGCCGTCCTCCAGCGGCTCGGGCGGTGAAACCTGCTAGCGGCATGGTCCGCCGGATGCGGCCGCGTGGCACGGAATCGTCGTGCTGCGACATCCAGTCCCCCCCAGCGCGGTTGGCCCGTAATAAAGTATGCTCTTGCTAAATGTAAGTGATCACTTTGGAGAGGTCAATGGCTGCACCGGTTCGAACTCGCGAGCGGCTGGTCATCGAGGCGATGCGGCTGTTCAGCGCCAAAGGATTTGAGGCGACCAGCGTGTCCCAGATCGAGGCCGCAGCTGGCCTGGCGCCGGGGTCGGGAGCCCTGTATCGCCACTTCAGATCCAAGGACGCGCTGCTCGATGCGGGCATTGATCGGCAACTGGACCGGCGCCGCGCAATGCGGGACATCCGCGCGCTCTTCGCCGGACTGGGGGATCTGCGTGCGGAACTGACTGCGCTGGGCCGCTACCTGCTCAGCGTGGTCGACGAAGAGATCCAACTGCTCCAGATCGCCGCCCGCACGCCGGCCGGTCAATCCGACCGGCTCGACACGGCCTACGCAGCACTTCTCGACGGGCTCAATGCGGAGCTGGCCGACTGGATCGGCGCCTGGACGCCAAAGCTCGCCGAGCAGGACCGCATCGTACTGGCCGCACTGGGGGTCAACGCCATTCTTGGAGCCCGCCTGACGCACAGGCTATTTCACGAACTCGGGGACCGCGATGCGGACGACCGGTATCTCACGGAGTGGACGGCGTTGCTAGCCTGCCGTATCGAGGCGCTCACCTCACCCTGACCGCGTGATGCCCGTGCGTTGGCGCCGAGAACACCGATATGTTGTGGTTAGTGACAAATAGCAGGTGGCGGGCATCGCCGGAATGGGCTCAGGAGGTGGCTAGCCATGGCTAGCAATCCACAACTGCGCCAAGGATTGTCGCAGCGCCAGCTGAGCATGATCGCGCTCGGCGGCGTGATCGGTGCCGGCCTGTTCGTCGGCTCCGGCGTGGTGATCAAGGACACCGGCCCGGCCGCGTTCCTCACCTACGCCCTCTGCGGGCTGCTCATCGTCCTGGTGATGCGGATGCTGGGCGAGATGGCGGCCGCCAACCCGTCGACAGGATCGTTCGCCGACTACGCGGCCAAGGCCCTGGGCGGCTGGGCGGGATTCTCGGTCGCCTGGCTGTATTGGTACTTCTGGGTGATCGTGGTGGGCTTCGAGGCGGTCGCCGGCGGCAAAGTGCTCAACTACTGGTTCCACGCGCCGCTGTGGCTGCTGTCGCTGTGCCTGATGCTGTTGATGACCGCAACCAACCTGTTCTCGGTGTCGTCCTTCGGCGAATTCGAATTCTGGTTCGCCGGAATCAAAGTCGCGACGATCGTGATCTTTCTGGTCGTGGGGACGGTCTATGTCCTGGGATTGGTGCCGGGCCATCACGGAGGTCTGGCCAATTTGGGATCACACGGCGGCTTCTTTCCGCACGGGGTTGGCGCGGTGTTCGCCGCCATCGTGGTGGTGATCTTTTCCATGGTGGGCGCCGAGATCGTCACCGTCGCCGCCGCCGAAAGCCGCGACCCCGAGCTCGCGGTGCAGAAGGCGACCCGGTCGGTCGTGGCCCGCATCGCGATCTTCTTCGTCGGTTCGGTCTTCCTGCTCGTGGTGCTGTTGCCCTGGGACTCGGTCGAACTCGGCGCCTCGCCGTACGTGGCCGCGCTCAAACACATGGGGCTTTCCGGCGCCGATCAGGTGATGAACGCCGTCGTTCTGACCGCGGTGCTGTCCTGCCTGAACTCCGGTCTCTACACCGCGTCGCGCATGCTATTCGTGCTCGCCGAGCGGGGCGAGGCGCCGACGCGGTTGGTCAAACTGAGCGGACGCGGCGTTCCGCACTTCGCGATCTTGTGTTCGTCGGCGGTCGGGTTCGGCTGCGTCATCATGGCGCGCGTCGCGCCGAACACGGTGTTCCTCTTCCTGCTCAACTCGTCGGGCGCCATCATCCTGTTCGTCTATTGGCTGATCGCGTGCTCGCAGATCATCCTGCGCCGCCGCACGCCCGCGGAAAAGCTGACGGTGAAGATGTGGTTCTACCCGGTGCTGTCGATTCTCACGCTGACCGGAATCACCGCCGTGCTGGTGCAAATGGCGTTCGACCACACGGCGCGCAGCCAGCTATGGCTCAGCCTGCTGTCCTGGGCGGTGGTGATCGGCCTGTACTTCCTCGCCCGATCGCGCGGCCGCGTCGGCGCGATCTCCGGGGAATAGGTCATTCCGAAACGCGCCAGCACAGTCGCTATCGGATTCTGGACACACACAATCCCCGAGTTCTCGGCGCCCGGTCGCGCACGTGACCAAGGAACAGTTACCCCGCGTGCGCCTCGGTGCGCGTCCTCAGCAGGCCGAGCCGCTGCAGATCGGTGACGTATTTGTCGATCAGGGCCTCGGTCACGTGCGGGACGTCCTTGAAGCTTCCGATGCCGGCGGATTGGACTGCGGCACGGAACTTTTCGGCGGGCATGCCGGTGCCGTGCGTCGGCTCACCGGGCTTCGCGTAGGCGTTCATCAGCGGCAGCAGGGAGCTCTTGCGCTGCTTCTCCGGCAGCGCGTTCATCGCCTCGGTGAATCTGGCCAGCCACTGCCGGTAATCGTCGATGCGCTCGATCTTGTGCCCGTCGGCGATGAGCCAGTCGACGAAGGTGTCCAGCGAGACGCCGTCGTCGTGGGTGTTGAGCACGTTGTAGGTGTGGTAGCCCTGCCGGGCGCGGGCCCCGAGCGTAGTGATGGCCTCGGCGGTGAAATCAGCCGGCAGCCCGTCGTAATGGGCGCGCTGCGGATTGCCGGACGCATCGAGTTGATAGAACGAGCGCGGTGCGAGCCCGGTGGCCACCAGGCTCAGGATCAGGCGGGTGAACATGTCGGGCACATTGAGCTGGCCGGCGAAGTCGCTGTGCGCCAAAATCATGTCGGACCGGAACACCGCCACCGGCAGCCCACACAGGTCGTGTGCCTCCCTCAGCAGCACCTCGCCCGCCCATTTACTCGTGGCGTAGCCGCTGGCATACGACTCGTCCAGGGACCGCGACGGGCTGGCCACCCGGACGTCGACGTCCTCGCCGATGAAGCTGCCGTCGGGCAGCGCGGTCACCGCGACCGTGGAGATGTAGTTGATCGGCTTGAGCCGCTTGGTGATTGCGAGTTTGATGATCTCGGCGGTGCCCACCACGTTGGGCCCGAACAGCTGGCTGTAGGGCAGCACGTGGTTAACCAGGGCGGCCGAATGCACGACGAGGTCGACCGACTCGGCGAGACGCTGGTAGGTGGGCGTGTCCAGGCCGAGGTTGGGCGCTCCCACGTCGCCGACCAGCACCCGCAGATGCTTGTCGGCCAATCGCCGGAACCGCTCGGACAGTTCGGTGTCACCGCTGTCGATCGCGGCCTCGATGCGCTGACGCCCGGCCGTCGGGTCGGCGCCGCGGGCCAGGCAGATCACCGTGCCGCCGTCCGGGGCCAGGCGTTCCAGCCAATCCAGGCACAGGAAGCGGCCGAGATAGCCGTTGGCTCCGGTCAGCAGCACGGTGTCGATCACGCCCGCCGCGGCGGGCAGCCGGGGTGCGGCGGCCAACGTCTCGGCGTCGATGAAGTTGTCCAGCGTCAGGTCCGCCGCGCGGGCCACCGCGGTGCCGCGGCCGTGCACGGACGCGAACGTCGGCCGCGTCGACACCGAAGTGCGTTCGCCGTCAACGAAGTTCGCGACCGTGGTCAGGTCCGCGGTCGGGCTGACGATGGTTTGCACCGGCACGTCGATGTGGAAGATCTCCGACAGCAGTGTGGCAAAGGAGAACGCCGACAGCGAATCACCGCCGAGCTCAATGAATTTCGCGTCGGCGCGCAGCGTGGTGTCCGCAGGTAGGCCCAGGGTGGCGGCGGCCGCGCGCCGGACCGTGTCGATGGTGGGCAGCTCGGTGCTCGCGGCGCGGAGCTCGTCGAGCTGGTTGCCGTGGCTGGCCTCGATGTCGTCGTACATGGCGTCGAGGCGTTCCCCGTAGTGGGCCTTCAGGGCCGGCCGCAGCAGCTTGCCGACCCCGGACAGCAGCCCGTTGTCGCGGGTGAAACGTTGTGACTCCAGCAGGAAGTCGCGCGGGATCTCGTACGGCTGAAGGTGGTTGTCGGCGGCGATCCGCTGCAGCGATTCGGCGATTAGGGCGCGCGCATCCCCGTCGCCGACGGTGTCGGTATTCGGCACGACGACCGCGAGCAAAAACGGCTGCTCGCTGCTGCCGTAGAGGAAGATCTGCCGGATGTATGGGCTGGTCGAGAAGGTCGCCTCCAACTGGGAGACCGCGACGAATTCACCCTGCGAGAGCTTGATCACGTTGTTGCTGCGATCCAGATACATCAGGTGGTCGGGCCCCAGCTCGGCCATGATGTCGCCGGTCTTGTAGAACCCCTCGTCGTCGAAGATCTTCGCCGACAGCTCGGGGTGCTTGAAATAGCCGGGAATCACGTTGCTGGCCTTGAGGCGTAGCTCGCCGCGCGGGTAGGGCTTGTCGGTGGTGAGGTAGCCCAGCTCGGGGACGTCGACCAGTTTGTAGTCGGTGACCGGTGGGCGCCTGATCCGGCCGCTGCGCATGATGCCGCCGCCGGTCTCGGTGGCGCCGTAGCCGTCGGCCACCGGGATGTCGAGCAGCGATTCCATGAAAGCATGCATCTGCTTGGACAGCGGGGCGCTGCCGCACATCGCCGATATCACCCGCCCGCCGATGAAGTCCTGCCGCAGTTCGGCTTTCACGGCGTCATCGAGCTGCTCACCGGAGAGCTCATCGCCGGAGCGCTGGTCGAGCTCCTTGCGATAGCGCCGAAAGAACATGTCGCACACCCGGGGAACGAGGTTCAGGGCCGTGGGCCGGACCAGGCCGATGTCGTCGAACAGGGTGGACATGTCACTCTTGGCGGCGAAGTAGCCGATGCCCCCGGAGGACAGCGTGGCGATCAGCCACTCCAGCCCGTACACGTGCGACAGCGGCATGTACTGCAGGTGGATCGCCGGGATCGGCCTGCCGATGTCCACCGAGGGACTGTGCGGACGCTGCCAGGTCCGGGTCATCATGTCGGCGGTGTACATGGCGCCCTTCGGGGCGCCGGTGCTCCCCGAGGTGTAAATCAGTGTGGCAAGCGGGTTTTCGCCATCCTGCGGGAGGAATGCGGTGGGCGGTGGGAGCTGGCGGCCGGACTCGAGCTCGGCGGACAGCGACACCACCTGTGCGCGGTGTCCGGCGTCGCGCAGCCGGGCGCGGGCGTCGTCGTAGTGGCCGCGCTGTTCGTCGTCGTCGCTGGTGTAGTCGAATACCACCAGGCGTTCGACCGAGCGCGCTCCGGCAACTACATCGACTGCGGTGCCCAGGGATTCGACGCTCACGGCGAGGATACGCGGTGCCGTCTCGGCGACGATCGGGCCGAGCTGGGCCGCCGTGGAACTGGTCTGCAGCGGTACGAACACCGCACCCAGCCGGATGCACGCCAGGTAGTGCACGACGTAGTCGATGCTGGTGAAGCCCAGGACGCCGACGAAGTCGCCCGGGCTGAAGCCGCCGGGCAGACCGGACTGCCACGCGGCGGCCAGCGCCGCGACCCGCTCGCCCAGCTCACGGTAGGTGATGGTGCCGAACCCGGACAGCAGCGTCGTCGCCGCCCGGCCGGTCGCCGGATCGCGCACCACCTCGCAGGCGCGCTGCCCCAGCGCGGGCCGGTCGGCGTAACCGCTCAGGTAGGTGTCGACGACCTCGGCCAGCCGCAGACCCGGAT
Organism: Mycobacterium sp. MUNTM1; assembly: GCF_054660795.1. Lineage (NCBI taxonomy): Bacteria > Bacillati > Actinomycetota > Actinomycetes > Mycobacteriales > Mycobacteriaceae > Mycobacterium > Mycobacterium sp. MUNTM1. The sequence goes on along the minus strand of NZ_BAAGDE010000007.1, from coordinate 93,499 downwards.
GATGTGCGGCGTCGGTCACCTCCGGCAGCGATGCGGCGGCCCTAAACTGCGGATCGTTGGCGTACAGCTGTTCGACGCGCTCGGTTATCCGCTGCTCGCGGTCCGAGTCGGTGACGGTCTCGGTCATCGGCGGCTTCCTCTCATCGCGGCGTATGCCGGTGCCGTATACCCGCCCTGGCTGCGCCCAGTCAGCTCCATCGGCTTTCGATCGCTTTGATCAGCGCGGTCAGGGTCGCGTTCACCGGCGCCGCGACACCGACGCGGGCGCCCTGGCGCGGGACCGCGCCGTTGATGACGTCGATCTCGCTGACCCGGTGCGCCTCGTGGTCCAGCAGCGCCGACGGTTTGGCGTCGGGCATCTGCGCGCCGAAGGCGCGCACGTGTTCGACGGCATCGGTGACGGCGACCGCGATGCCCGACGCCCGCGCGACCGTCCACGCCTCCGTCGCGGCCGCCTGGCTGACCGGCGCCATGTCCGGGTCGTCCATCACCTGCCCGACGGTCATGCCGGTCAGCGCGCACGGTGCGCTGTAGGCGGCGTTGCAGATGAGCTTCTCCCATTGCATGGCCGCGATGTCGGTGACCGCGGCCGCATCGAACCCGGCGTCGCGCCACGCCCGCGCGATCGACTCGACGGTGGCGAGCGGCAGCGACGAGTAGGCGCCGAACCGCATCGCTTTCATGGCGTTGTGGCGGACATGCCCGGGGGCCACGGTCGCCGCGCCGAATCCGCTGGCGATCCCGACCGCGACCCGCTCCGCGCCGACGATGCCCGCCACGGTCTCCGCCGATCCCAGGCCGTTCTGGATGGTCAGCACCGGCGTGGAGGCGCCCAACATCGAAAGGGCTTGTCGCGCACCGGCTGTCACGTCGGCCGCCGTTACGGCCAGCACGATCAGGTCCATCGCCTCGTCCGGCGCGGTGGTGCTCGCCCGCAGCGGCACCACCCGGTCGTAGCCCGGACCGGTGACCCGCAGCCCGTGTTCGGCGATCCGATCGATGCCGGGCTGGTAGCGGTCGATGGCCAGCACGTCGTTGCCCGCGGCGGCCAGCCGGGCGGCATAGATGGAACCCATTGCACCGCAGCCGATTACCGCGATCTTCATCCCTGCGCTCTCCCGTCGGTCAGCTCGGCGATCAGTTCGGCCAGGCCGGTCTTCTGCTCGAGCCCGAAGCCCGCGGCGTCGGTCGGCGAGATCCGGCCCTCCGACAGCGCGCAGGCGTCGGGGTAGCCGCCGAACGGCGCGAACACGCCGGGGTAGGCCTCGCAGCCGCCCAGGCCCAGCCCGGCCGCGACGTGCAGGTTGATCAGATGACCGCCGTGCGGGAAGGCGAAGCGGCGGTCGAAGCCGTGCGACGCCGCGACGTCGAGCATCCGGATGTACTCGGTCAGCCCGTAGCTCAGGCCCGGATCCATTTGGAAGACATCATGATTGGGCCGCATGCCGCCGTAACGCAGCAGATTGGTCGCATCCGACACCGAGAAGAGGTTCTCCCCGGTGGCCACCGCACCGTCATAGCAGTCCGTCACCGCCCGGTTCAGCGCGTAATCCAGCGGGTCGCCCGGCTCCTCGTACCAGCGCAGGCTGTACGGGGCCAGCGCGCCCGCCCAGCGGGTGGCCTCGGCCCGGTCGAACCGGCCGTTCGCGTCGACCGCGACCCGCTTCCCGTCGCCGACGATGTCGATGACGGCCTCGATCCTTGCGAGGTCCTCGCCCAGCTCGGCGCCGCCGATCTTCATCTTGACCGCGTCATAACCCGCGTCGAGGTATCCCCGCATTTCGGCGCACAGCGAATCGACCCCGCCGTCGGCGTAGTAATAGCCGCCGGCGGCGTACACCGGCACCGACGATTCGGGTTCTCGTCCGGCGTGGCGGGCGATGGTCGCGCAGGCCGGCTCGTCACGCAGTTTGGCGTTCAGGTCCCAGCAGGCCAACTCGAGCGCGGCCGCGGCCGCCGCGCGGTCGCCGTGCCCACCGGGCTTCTCATCGGTGAGCGCGCACGCCAAAACCGCGGCGGGATCGACGGATCCGGAGGCATCCAGCAGGGCGTCGGGGGAAGCGGCCAGCACGCGCGGGATCATCCGGTCGCGCAAGATCCCGCTCTGGGCGAACCGGCCGATCGAGTCGAAAGCCACGCCGACGACGGGCCGTCCGTGCCGCATCGCGTCGGTGACCACCGCGACCAGAGAGACCGTGTGGTGGGCGAAATTGACCACCGCATTGGCGGGCCCCCCGCGTCGGCCGCCGTCCAGGCCCACCGCCCGCTCGACGATCGCGGTGATTCGCATCACCCGGTGGTCAGGAGGTCTTGGTGAGCAAAACCGCCTGCTCGAACGGCAGCCGCGCGAAAACCGGTCGCACCCCGCGGGTTACGTGCGCCGCCGCTTCCTCCTTGGTGACCACCCGCGGATCGGCGATGCCGATTTCCTTGCCCTTGCTGCGCAGCCGCCCGCCTCCCGCGGCCTTCAGGTTCTTCAGCCAATCCCGGTCGGGCCCGTAGGTCAGCAAAATGGCCACCCCGGGTTTGCCGTCGACATCGGTGCTGAACACGTTGACTGGTGTGCGGTACGCCTTGCCCGAGCGCCGCCCGACATGCTCGACGATCCCGAACGGCGGGAGCCAACCGGCCCACATCCGCTGAATCGGGTTGGTGACGTGACGGTTGAACCGGGCAAGTCCTTGTGGGAGTTGCATACCGCTATCCAACTCGCAGGCGCCGGGCGAGGACAACCCCCGGCTTCGGCGCGGCAAAGGGTCTACTGTCGTCTCATGGGAGAGGCGGCAGGTAACGAGGCGGCCCGGCGCGCCCAGGAGCTGTTGCACCGGGGACAGGAACTCGCGTCCGGCAAGGCCATCACCGCCGCGGACGTCAAGCGCGCCGCCGAGCGCGCCGAGGCTTCTCGTGAGCGCGACCAGGCGGCGCACCGCCGCGAAGTGGATCGCCACTATCAAGCCGGCGTCGCACACGAGCGTGCCGCGGAAGTCGAGGAACGCGCGGTCGCCGAGGGCCTCGGCGATGTCGCCGCGCATCGGCGGGCGGCGGACAAAGAACGCGAGGCCGCGCGCCGCAACTTCATCGCGGCCCAGGAAGCCGGGCAGCAGGACGCCGATTAACCCGCACACCGGCACCCCCCTTTAGCACGTTCTGCTACACCCTGTAGTTGAATGGCCCGCGCGGGCTGGGACACTAGTCGTCATGGGAAGCAGTGATCAGGCGACCGCGCACGCCACCGGGGCCCCGCGGGCCACGGCGGCGTCGGCCCGCTTGTTCGAGGATGCCTGCGCCGTCATTCCCGGTGGGGTGAACTCGCCGGTCCGCGCATTCAGCGCGGTGGGCGGGACGCCGCCGTTCATCACCGAGGCGCGCGGGTGCCGGCTGACCGACGCCGACGGCAACCAGTACGTGGACCTGGTCTGCTCGTGGGGGCCGATGATTTTGGGTCACGCGCACCCGGCCGTCGTCGAGGCGGTCGCCAAGGCCGCCGCCTCGGGTCTGTCGTTCGGGGCGCCCACGCCGGCCGAGAGCGAGCTGGCGGCCGAGATGATCGGGCGGGTGGCGCCGGTCGAGCGGATCCGGCTGGTCAACTCCGGCACCGAGGCGACCATGAGCGCGGTGCGGCTGGCCCGCGGCTTCACCGGTCGCGCGAAGGTCATCAAGTTCTCCGGCTGCTACCACGGCCACGTCGACGCGTTGCTCGCCGACGCGGGCTCCGGGGTGGCGACGCTGGGCCTGCCGTCCTCGCCGGGAGTCACCGGCGCCACGGCGGCCGACACGATCGTGTTGCCCTACAACGACATCGACGCCGTGCGGCAGAGCTTCGCGAAGTTCGGCGACCAGATCGCGGCGGTGATCACCGAGGCCAGCCCCGGCAACATGGGCGTGGTGCCGCCCGCGCCCGGCTACAACGCGGCGTTGCGCGCGATCACCGCCGAGCACGGCGCGCTGCTGATCATCGACGAGGTGATGACCGGCTTCCGGGTCAGCCGAAGCGGTTGGTACGGAATCGATCCCGTCGAGGCCGACCTGTTCACCTTCGGCAAGGTGATGAGCGGCGGCCTGCCCGCCGCCGCATTCGGCGGGCGGGCCGAGGTGATGGAGCGCCTCGCCCCGCTGGGCCCGGTGTATCAGGCCGGCACGCTGTCGGGTAACCCGGTGGCGATGGCGGCCGGGCTGGCCACGTTGCGCAACGCCGACGCCGCCGCCTACGCGACGTTGGACGCCAACGCCGACCGCCTGGCCGGGCTGTTCTCCGAGGCGCTCACGAAAGCCGGTGTGGCGCACCAGATTCCGCGGGCCGGCAACATGCTGAGCGTGTTCTTCGCCGAAACGCCGGTGACGGACTTCGCGTCCGCGCGGGCCACCCAGACGTGGCGGTATCCGCCGTTCTTTCATGCGCTGCTGGACGCGGGGGTCTACCCGCCGTGCAGCGCCTTCGAGGCGTGGTTCGTCTCAACCGCGCTCGACGACAGCGCGTTCGACCGGATCGCCGCCGCCCTGCCCGCGGCGGCCGGGGCCGCCGCGCGGGCCGAGGAGGGGAAGTCCTGATGGCCGAGCTCACCCGGGTGCACGTCGTGCGGCACGGCGAGGTCTACAACCCGAGCGGCATACTCTACGGGCGCCTGCCCGGATTTCACCTCTCCGACAACGGCCGCGCCCAGGCGGTCGCGGTGGCCGACGCGCTGGCCGGCCGCGACATCGTCGCGGTGATCGCCTCGCCGCTACAGCGGGCGCAGGAGACCGCCGCGCCCGTCGCCGCCCAGCACGGCCTGGCCGTGGACACCGACCCGGACCTGATCGAATCGGCCAACTTCTTCGAGGGCAAACGGGTCAGCCCGGGCGACGGCGCCTGGCGCGACCCGCGGGTGTGGTGGCAACTGCGCAACCCCTTCCGGCCGTCCTGGGGCGAGCCGTACGCCGAGATCGCGGCCCGGATGCAGACGGCGGTGGACAAGGCCCGCGCCCGGGGCGCCGGCCACGAGGTGGTGTGCGTCAGCCACCAACTCCCGGTGTGGACGCTGCGGCTGCACGTCACCGGGCGGCGGCTGTGGCACGACCCGCGGCGGCGGGAGTGCGGGCTGGCGTCGGTGACGACCCTGGTCTACGACGGCGACATGCTGGCCGGCGTCGAGTACAGCGAACCGGCGGCGCCTTGACCGCGCGCCGACGACGATGCAGAGCGAAGCGATGAGGAGGAGTGGCGCCTTGACCGCGCGCCGACGGGCGATGGCCGGGGCGGCGCTGGTGGCGCTGCTCCCCGGCCTGCTCGGCTGCTCGTCCGGGCACGACGCCGTCGCCCAGGGCGGCACCTTCGAATTCGTCTCGCCGGGCGGCAAGACCGACATCTACTACGACCCGCCGTCCAGCCGCGGCCGGCCCGGCACGCTGGCCGGTCCCGACCTCGCCGATCCCGCGCACACGCTGTCGCTGGCCGACCCGATCTTCGCCGGCCGGCTCGTGGTCATCAACATCTGGGGGCAGTGGTGCGGGCCGTGCCGAGCCGAGGTCACCCAGCTGCAGCAGGTGTACGACGCCACCCGCGGGTCCGGGGTGTCCTTCCTGGGCATCGACGTCCGGGACAACAACCGGCAGGCCGCGCTGGACTTCGTCAACGACCGCCAGGTGACGTTCCCGTCCATCTACGACCCGGCAATGCGCACGCTGATCGCGTTCGGCGGCAAATACCCGACCACCGTGATCCCGTCCACGCTCGTCCTGGACCGCCAGCACCGGGTCGCGGCGGTCTTCCTGCGCGAGTTGCTGGCGACCGACCTCAAGCCGGTGGTGCAGCGACTGGCCGGCGAGGCCTCGCCCACCCCGGTCGGCGGGGCGGCGCCGTGACGGGTTCGGAGCCACGATGACCGGATTCACCCAGATCGCCGCTGCCGGACCGCTTCTGGTGGCGCTTGGCGCGTGCCTGCTGGCGGGGCTGGTGTCGTTCGCCTCGCCGTGCGTGGTGCCGCTGGTGCCCGGCTACCTGTCGTACCTGGCCGCCGTCGTCGGCGTGGACGAACAGCCGCCGGAAGGCGCGATGAAGGCCCCGCCGGGCGCCCGCTGGCGGGTCGCAGGATCCGCGGCGCTGTTCGTCGCCGGGTTCACCACCGTGTTCGTGCTCGGCACCGTCGCCGTCCTCGGAATGACGACCACGCTGATCACCAACCAACTGCTGCTGCAGCGGGCCGGTGGAGTGCTGACCATCGTGATGGGGCTGGTGTTCGTCGGCCTCATCCCGGCCCTGCAACGCCAGGCCCGGTTCAGTCCGCGGCAGCTCAGCACGGTCGCCGGCGCGCCGGTGCTGGGCGCGGTGTTCGCGCTCGGGTGGACGCCGTGCCTGGGCCCGACGCTGGCCGGCGTGATCACCGTCGCCTCGGCCACCGACGGTGCGAGCGTGGCGCGCGGAATCGTGCTGGTGATCGCCTACTGCCTGGGCCTGGGCATCCCGTTCGTGCTGCTGGCGTTCGGCTCCGCGGGCGCGGTGGGGGGCCTGGGCTGGCTGCGCCGGCACACCCGGGCCATCCAGATCTTCGGGGGCGTGCTCTTGATCGCGGTCGGCGCGCTGCTGGTGACCGGGGTGTGGAACGACTTCATCTCCTGGCTGCGCGACGCGTTCGTGTCCGACGTGAGGTTGCCGATTTGAGGCACCTTCTCGCCTGGAGCCGCAACACCTGGCGCGCGCTGACCTCGATGGGCACCGCGCTGGTGCTGTTGTTCCTGCTCGCGCTGGGCGCGATACCGGGGGCGCTGCTGCCGCAGCGCAACCTCAACGCCGGCAAGGTCGACGACTATCTGAAGGCCCATCGCGTGATCGGGCCCTGGCTGGATCGGCTGCAGGCCTTCAACGTGTTCTCCAGCTTCTGGTTCACCGCCATCTACGTGCTGCTGTTCGTGTCGCTGGTCGGCTGCCTGACCCCGCGGATGATCGAGCACGTGCGCAGCCTGCGGTCCACCCCGGTGGCCGCCCCGCGCAACCTGGCCCGGCTGCCCAAGTACGCCAGTCATCGGGTCCAGGCCGGGCCCGACGAGGTGAACGCCCTGGCCAACACGCTGGCCGAACGGCTGCGCGGCTGGCGCACCGCCATCCGGCACCAGGACGGCGCCGAGCCGGCCGACGCCGAGGTCGCCGAGGTGTCCGCCGAGAAGGGCTACCTGCGCGAGTTCGGCAACATCGTCTTCCACTTCTCGCTGCTGGGCCTGCTGGTCGCGGTGGCCGTCGGCAAGCTATTCGGCTACGAGGGCAACGTCATCGTCATCGCCGACGGCGGACCCGGCTTCTGCTCGGCGTCGCCGGCCGCGTTCGACTCGTTCCGGGCCGGCAACACCGTCGACGGCACCTCGCTGCACCCGCTGTGCATCCGGGTCGACGATTTCGCGGCGCACTACCTGCCGTCGGGGCAGGCCACCTCGTTCGCCGCGAACATCGACTACCAGTCCGGCGAGGACCTGACCGCCAACACCTGGCGGCATTACCGGCTGGAGGTCAACCACCCGCTGCGGCTCGCCGGCGACCGGGTGTATTTGCAGGGCCACGGCTACGCGCCCACCTTCAGCGTCACCTACCCGGACGGGCAGGTCCGCACGGCGACCGTGCAGTGGCGACCCGACAACCCGCAGACCCTGCTCTCGTCGGGTGTGGTGCGCATCGACCCGCCTGCCGGCAGCTACGCAGGCGCCGCGGAGCGCCGCAACCACGAGATCGCCATCCAGGGCCTGCTGGCCCCGACCGAGCAGCTGGAGGGCACGCTGTTGTCCTCGCGCTTCCCGGCGCTGGACGCCCCCGCGGTGGCCGTCGACATTTACCGCGGCGACACCGGGCTGGACACCGGGCGCCCCCAGTCGCTGTTCAGCCTGGATCCCCGCCTGATCGAGCAGCACCGGCTGACCAAGGAGAAGCGGGTCAACCTGCGTGCGGGCCAGTCGGTCCGGATCGATCAGGGGCCGGCGGCCGGCACCGTGATCCGCTTCGACGGCGCCGTCCCGTTCGTCAACCTGCAGGTCTCGCACGACCCCGGCCAAGCCTGGGTGCTGGTCTTCGCGATCACAATGATGGGCGGTCTGGTGGTGTCGCTGCTGGTCCGCCGCCGCCGGGTGTGGGTCCGTCTGACGCCGGACGCCGGCGGTTCGCCGGGTACGGTGAACGTCGAACTGGGTGGCCTGGCGCGCACCGACAACTCCGGTTGGGGCGACGAGTTCGAGCGACTGTCCGAGCGGCTACTGGACGGGCTCGGCGAGCCGGCGGCCCAAAGGAGTACTGAGGTGGACGTCAAATGAACACGGTGCACGTCAACATCGAGCTGGCGCGCTACTCCGACTGGGCGTTCACGTCGGCCGTGGTGGCCCTCGTCATCGCGCTGCTGCTGCTGGCCTTCGAGCTTGCCTACGCCGGCGGGCGCCGGGCGGATCAGCGCGCGCGGGTGCTGGCCGGCGCCGTCAGCGCCGACTCCGTCACCCCGGGCGTCGTGGACGAGGCCAACCAGCGCCCGCTCGACGAGCGCGTCGGCCGGGCCGGCCTGTCCGTGGTGTACCTGGGCATCGGGCTGCTGCTGGCCTGCCTGGTGTTGCGCGGCCTGGCCACCCTGCGGGTGCCCTGGGGCAACATGTACGAATTCATCAACCTGACCTGCCTGTGCGGGTTGATCGCCGGGGCGGTCGTGCTGCGCCGCCCGCAATTCCGCCCGCTGTGGGTGTTCCTGCTGTTGCCGGTCCTGATCCTGCTCACGGTGTCCGGGCGCTGGCTGTATACCAACGCCGCGCCGGTGATGCCCGCGCTGCAGTCCTACTGGCTGCCCATCCACGTGTCGGTGGTCAGCCTGGGATCGGGCGTCTTCCTGGTCGCCGGCATCGCCAGCATCCTGTTCCTGCTGCGGACGTCGCCGCTGGGGGAGCCTGACCGCGCCGAGCACAGCGCGCTGAGCCGGCTGGTGCAGCGGTTCCCCGACGCGCAGACCCTGGACCGCATCGCCTATCGAACGACGATTTTCGCCTTTCCGGTGTTCGGTTTCGGTGTCATTTTCGGGGCCATCTGGGCCGAAGAGGCCTGGGGCAGATATTGGGGCTGGGATCCCAAAGAGACTGTGTCATTTGTCGCCTGGGTGATTTACGCCGCGTATCTGCACGCCAGGTCGACGGCGGGCTGGCGGGACAGGAAAGCCGCCTGGATCAATGTCGCGGGGTTTGTGGCCATGGTCTTCAATTTGTTCTTCGTTAACCTGGTCACTGTGGGCCTGCATTCTTATGCGGGCGTCGGGTGACGGTGAACAACCGGCCCGAATAGCGCACAACACGGGAAAAAGCACAACAAGGGGGAAGTGCAGTGACCGAGCATCCGACGTCGGGCGTGGGGTCGCCCGAACAACCGACCACGCAGATACCTCCACAGACAGCGTCGGCGGCGGATCAGCAGGGGAGCGCGCAGCCGCAGGCCCAGTCGGGTGGTGACGACGCCCCCACCCGCGCCTTCGCCGGATTCCGCACCGAACGCCGCGTCCCCGGGCCCGAGCGCCAGCAGGCCGCGCCGCCCCCGGCGCCCCGGCCGGGCGGCATGCCGCCGTGGGATCCCACGCCCATGACCGGCATCCCACGGGTCGACCCGACCGCGTACGGCGCCTACTACGACGGCCAGGACGCGCCGCCCACCCAGATGCAGGGGCCCCCGCCGCAGCAGCGTCCCGAGCACCTGCCGCACACGCCGTACCCGGAGCTGTCCACCGGGATGCTGCTTCGCCCGGTCGCCCCGCCGCCGTCGGACGGCTGGCGGCTGCTGCTGTTCAAGCTGTCCGGCGGCCTGATCAACCTGGGCGAGAGCCCGCGGGCGACCCGGTACAACAACCTGGTCGCCCAGGTGAACCGGCCCCTGCGGGGTTCCTACCGGGTGGCCTTCCTGTCGCTCAAGGGCGGCGTCGGTAAGACCACGATCGCCGCGACGCTGGGCGCCACCTTCGCCTCCATCCGCGGTGACCGGGTGGTGGCCGTGGACGCCAACCCCGACCGCGGCACGCTGAGCCAGAAGATCCCGCTGGAGACGGCGGCGACGGTCCGCCAGCTGCTGCACGACGCCGGCACCATCGAGCGCTACAGCGACGTGCGACGCTACACCTCCAAGGGCCCGAGCGGCCTGGAGGTACTGGCATCCGAAACGGATCCCGGCATCTCGGACGCCTTCAGCGCCGAGGACTACACGCGGATCCTGGACATCCTGGAACGGTTCTACGGCCTGGTGCTCACCGACTGCGGGCCCGGCCTGCTGCACTCGGTGATGAGCTCGGTGCTGGACAAGGCCGACGCCCTGGTCGTGGTCAGCTCGGCATCCATCGACGGCGCGCGCAGCGCCTCGGCGACGCTGGACTGGCTGGACGCCCACGGCCACGAGGACCTGGTCCGCAACTCCATCGCGGTGATCAACGGGGTGAAGCCCCGCCCGGGCAAGGTCGACATGAACAAGGTGATCGATCACTTCTCCCGGCGCTGCCGCGCGGTACAGCTGGTGCCCTTCGACCCGCATCTGGAAGAGGGCGCCGAGATCGAGCTGGACCGGCTGCGCCGCGGGACGCGCGAAGCGCTCACCGAGCTGGCCGCCATCGTCGCCGACGGGTTCCCCGGCGACCAGCACAACCCGGGAGTGCTCGGTTAGCTAGCGGAGGTCGCAACGGCGGCGAAGCCGGGTGCGGCGGGCCGCCGCCGTCGAGCTAGCGCGGGTTGTTGTCGCCATGACCCAAGCGCCGCAAGAAGTCTGGATCGTCGTCGGGTCCGATGACGCGCGTCTTCGGCCGGTGGGCCTGCGACCGCGCCGCACGCCAGCCAACATAGATCAGCGTCCCCAAAATCACGACGAGCAGCAGGTAGAGCACCAAACACCTCCTTTGGGCGAATATACCCGCGCCGTAGGCTCAGGCTGTGTCACACGAAGCTAGCGACGACAGCACCGGCAGCACGGAGAACCACGCCGCAGACGACGGCACGGCGCGACGGGCCGGAACCCACGTCGCCGTCCACGTCGCCGCGTACATGGCAGCGCGGGTGCTGCTGGCGGTGGTGCTCACCGGCGTGATCTACGGTGTCGCGCGGCTAACGGGCGTCACGCAGTTCCCGATCGTGGTGGCCGTGCTGTTCGCCCTGATCATCGCGATGCCGCTGGGCATCTGGGTGTTCGCCCCGCTGCGCCGCCGGGCCACCGCCGCGCTCGCGATCGCCGGGGAGCGGCGGCGCCGGGAGCGCGAACTGCTCCAGGCCCGGCTGCACGGGGACGCCGCGCCCGAGGAAGGTGGCGACCAAGAATCAGGGCGCGGTTAGCCGTTCGGCAGCCGGACGACCTGGGCGGCGTAGCTCAGGCCCGCGCCGTAACCGAGCAGCAGGGCCAGGTCGCCGGCCTTGGCCGCGCCGGTCGCCAGCACTTCGGCCATCGCCAGGGGGATGGACGCCGCCGAGGTGTTTCCGGTGTGCTCGATGTCTTTGGCGACGACCGCATCCGGGCGCAGATCGAGGCTCTTGGCCAGCACCTCGTTGATCCGGCTGTTGGCCTGGTGCGGCAGGAACACGTCGATCTCGTCGGGCCGCACACCCGCCGCGTCCATGGCCTGGCGGCCGACCTTGCCCATCTCGAACGCCGCCCAGCGAAACACCGCGCTGCCTTCCAGCCGCAGGTACGGGCGCTCGCCGGTGCGGTTGTCCAAGAAGTCGATCCACTCGATGTCCTGGCGGATGGCGGTGGCCTGTGCGCCGTCGCTGCCCCAGACGGTGGGTCCGATGCCCTGGTCGGGGGTCTCGCCCACCACCACCCCGGCCGCGCCGTCGGCGAAGATGAAGCAGTTGCTCCGGTCCTGCATGTCCACGGTGCAGGACAGCTTCTCCGAACCGAGCACCAGCACCTTGGCGGCGGTCCCGCCGCGGATCATGTCGGCCGCCACACCCAGCGCGTAGCCGAAGCCCGCGCAGCCGGCCGAGATGTCGAACGCGGGCACTCCGGTGGCACCCAATGCCGTCGCGACCGCCGGCGCGCACGGCGGGGTCTGGGTGAAATGGGTGCTGGTGGCGACGAGGACGCAATCGATGTCGGATGGCTCGAGGGAGGCCTTGGCGATCGCCTCCACCCCGGCCGTGGTCGCCATGGAGGTGACGGACTCGTCGCGCCTGGCGAACCGGCGGGTCTTGATCCCGGTCCGCGAATAGATCCACTCGTCGGACGAGTCGATGTTCTCGCAGAGCTCATCGTTGGTGACGACCCGTTCGGGCCGGTATGAGCCCACGCTGAGCAAGCCGATGTTCGTGGGCCCGCTGGTCGCGGCAATCTGCTTCATTGCGGTCCTTCGCTATCGCCGAGCCGACGCAAAAGTACCCCAAACGCGCCGCCCTCGGAGTCCTTTGCCTGCACTATAGGTAACTCCCGCCCGGCCCTTAGGTGGCCAGCGCCAACGCCGCGGCCACCGCGACCGCCCACGCCACCATCGCCAGCCCGGTATCGCGCAGCACCGGGATCAGCTCCGGGCCGCCGCGGCCCGATCGCACCGGGCCCGCCGCGCGCAGGGCCAGCGGCGTGGCCACGAATCCCGCGGTGCACCACGGGGTCGCCAGCATCAGCACCAGGGTCAGCGCCCCGGCGGTCCCCAGCAGCGCCTGGTACAGGATCCGGGTGCGCGAGTCGCCCAGCCGCACCGCCAGCGTGACCTTTCCCGAGCGCGCGTCGGTCGGGATGTCCCGCAGGTTGTTGGCCACCAGCACCGACGACGACAGCGCCCCGGTCGACACCGCCAGCACCAGACCCACCCAGTCCACCCGCAGCGCCTGGGTGTACTGGGTGCCCAGCACGGCGACGAGCCCGAAGAACAGGAACACCGCGACCTCGCCAAAACCGGCGTAGCCGTAGGGTTTCGACCCGCCGGTGTACAACCACGCCCCGGCGATGCAGGCCGCTCCCACCGCGATCAGCCACGGCGCGCTGAACAGCGCCAGCGCGAGCCCGGCGAGCGCGCCGACGGTCAGGCTGGCGACCGCAGCGGCCAGCACCGCCCGCGGCGCGGCCAGCCGCGAGCCGACCAGACGCACCGGCCCGGCCCGGTCGTCGTCGGTGCCGCGGATGCCGTCGGAGTAGTCGTTGGCGTAGTTGACGCCGATGGTCAGCGCGAGCGCGACGGCCAGCGCCAGCAGCGCCTTCCACCACACCGCGGAATGCAGCCACGCCGCCGCACCGGTCCCCGCGACGACCGGCGCCACCGCGTTGGGCAACGTCCGCGGCCGCGCACCGGAAACCCATTGCCCGAAGTTGGCCACACGAACATCCTGCCAGGATGCGGGCCGTCCCTCCCCGGGCCCCGCAGCCGCGATCACCGCGGCGTCATGCACCACAATGGTCGGATGCTCGGAGTGATCGGCGGCAGCGGCTTCTACACCTTCTTCGGATCCGGCTCCCGCGACGTCGCCGTCGACACCCCGTACGGGCCGCCCAGCGCCCCGGTCACCGTCGGCGCCATCGGCGATCACGAGGTGGCGTTCCTGCCCCGCCACGGCGCCCGCCACGAATTCTCCGCGCACACCGTGCCGTACCGCGCCAACATGTGGGCGCTGCGCAAGCTCGGCGTGCGTCGGGTGCTCGCGCCGTGCGCGGTCGGCAGCCTCACACCCGAACTCGGTCCGGGGGCGGTCGTGGTGCCCGACCAACTCGTCGACCGCACCCGGGGCCGCGCCGACACCTACTTCGACTCCGGCGGCATCCACGTCGACTTCGCCGACCCCTACTGCCCGACGCTGCGCGACGCGGTGATCGGCCTGCCCGACGTGGTCGACGGCGGCACCATGGTGGTGATCCAGGGGCCGCGCTTTTCCACCCGCGCCGAGAGTCAGTGGTTCGCCTCGGCCGGCTTCTCGCTGGTCAACATGACCGGTTATCCCGAGGCGGCGCTCGCCCGTGAGCTCGAAATATGTTATGCGGCAATCGCTTTGGTGACTGACCTGGATGCCGGCGTGAGCGCCGGGGAGGGCGTCAAGGCGGTCGACGTGTTCGCCGAATTCCAGAAGAACATCGAAGTGTTCAAAACGCTGGTCCGCCGGGCCATCGGCCGGGTCGCCGCCGACCGCTCCTGCACGCACTGCCTGCCGCACGCCGGAGTCACCCTGCCCATCGAGCTGCCGTGAGGGTGCTGCTGACCGGGGCGGCCGGCTTCATCGGCTCGCGGGTGGCCGCGGCGCTGCGGGACGCGGGGCACGACGTGGTCGCCGTCGACGCGCTGCTGGCCGCCGCGCACGGCCCAAACCCGGTGCTGCCGCAGGGATGTCACCGCGCCGACGTGCGCGACGCCGGCGCGTTGGCCCCGCTGCTGGCCGGCGTGGACGTGGTGTGCCATCAGGCGGCGATGGTGGGTGCGGGTGTGGACGCCGCCGACGCCCCCGCCTACGGCGGGCACAACGACCTGGGCACCACCGTCCTGCTTGCGCAGATGTTCGCCGCGGGGGTGCGGCGCCTGGTGCTGGCCTCGTCGATGGTGGTGTACGGGCAGGGCCGATATCACTGCGACCGACACGGATCCGTGGACCCGCTGCCGCGGCGCCGCGCGGACCTCGACGCTGGAATCTTCGAGCACCGGTGTCCGGTCGGCGGGGAGGAACTGCACTGGCGCCTGGTCGACGAGGACGCCTGCCTGCGGCCCCGAAGTCTGTACGCCGCCAGCAAGACCGCCCAGGAGCACTACGCGCTGGCATGGTCGGAGGCCACCGGCGGCTCGGTGGTGGCGCTGCGCTACCACAACGTCTACGGCCCCGGCATGCCGCGCGACACCCCTTACTCCGGGGTGGCGGCAATATTCCGATCGGTGCTGGAAAAGGGCGAGGCGCCAAAGGTTTTCGAGGACGGCGGGCAGATGCGCGACTTCGTCCACGTCGACGACGTGGCCGCCGCCAACGTCGCTGCGACACAGTGGTCCGAGGGCTTCGCCGCCGTCAATGTCTGCTCGGGACAACCCATTTCGATTGCCGAGGTGGCCGACGCGCTGTGCGACGCGCGCGGCGCTTCGTTGTCCCCGGTGGTCACCGGGCAGTACCGCAGCGGCGACGTGCGCCACATCGTCGCCGACCCGTCCCGGGCCGCCGAGGTGCTCGGTTTCCGCGCGGCCGTCCCGCCGGGCGAGGGGCTGCGCGAGTTCGCGTTCGCGCCCCTTCGCTAACCGTGCGGGGGGCGGTAGATCTGCGGCTTCTGCGCGGGCATCTGGCGCGTGCCGGAGTCGTCGCCGCGGAAGATTCGGGGCGCATTGCCCAGCGGCGGTATCTCCGTGGTGGGCGGTTCGTGGTCCCCGCCGGGAACACCGGCCGGGATGCGGGTGGTCGCCGCGGACGACGGCCCCGCGCCCTGGCCCACCGGGACCCGGGTGGTCGGTGCCGCCGCATTCGCCGCGGCGGCGCGCCTGCGGGCGGCGCGACGGGCCAGCCGTCGACCGCTCAGCTGTCCGGTGACGATGGCCGCCACCAGGATGCCCAGGGCCAGGCCGCACAGCGTCACGTCGAAGGTGCTGGTGATCTGTTGGGCCAGGTTGTTGCCGTAGACCGGGTGCAGCGCAGGCGAATTGGGCGAGTCTTCGAAGCGCGGCGCCAGCTCGAGGCCGACGACGACGCGGGCGACGCTGAGCGTGGCCACCAGCCCGCACAGCGACGTGACCATTCGCGCCGAGAGCGTGGCCAGCCTGCGGCGCAGCCAGATCGCCAGCACCGCGGTGGCCAGATCGAACGTGGCCAGCACGATGCTGGAGTACCGGGAGAACGGGTAGTTCAGGATGATGCCGACAACGAGGTCGGTGATCCGCATCGCCACCGACCCGACGGACCAAACGGCGATGAGCAGCAAGCCATTTCGGGTCGTCGCGCGCCACGCGGACTCCTCCGTCGGCGAGGCGTTCCGGTGACCGAACAGGGCCCGCGGCGCGAACAGCGCCGCGCCGGCCGCCCACGCCAGGTAGCCCTCGAACCCGACGCCGGCGGTGGACGTGTTCTGCGCGATGCCGTGGAACGCGTCGATGTCACGGCCGACCGGCAGGAACCACACCAGGACCCCGGCGGCCAGCGTCGACGCACCGAGCGCGATGGTGGTCAGCCGGCTCTCCCGCGCGTTGCGCAGCAGCCACCGCGAGGCGACCAGCACCGCGACCAGCGCCACCACGCCGTACACCACCGCGGTCGCGATCACGGCGATGTTCTGCTTGCCGAATTCTTCGGCGCCGCCGGTGCTTTGCAGCGCGTAGCGCAGCCGCCAGTACAGGTTGAAACCGAAGCTGAGCACCGCGGCGAGCATCGACAGCGTGCCGATGGCCCGGGCCGACCGGTGCCACCCGGTGGACTCGTCGCCGCCCGGAACCGGTCCGGCGAGCGCGCCGGCCGGCACCGCCTGGGCGCTCAGCAGCGCGCCGGCGATCCCGGCCCAGGCGCCCGGCCCGATGCCGCCCGGCACGTTGACGGTGCCACCGAAGCGGACGGTCTCGTACGCGTCGAACACGACGAAGGCGAGCACCAGCAGCA
The DNA here is from genome assembly GCF_054660795.1 of Mycobacterium sp. MUNTM1. Taxonomy (NCBI): domain Bacteria; kingdom Bacillati; phylum Actinomycetota; class Actinomycetes; order Mycobacteriales; family Mycobacteriaceae; genus Mycobacterium; species Mycobacterium sp. MUNTM1. The sequence continues at coordinate 77,011 of NZ_BAAGDE010000007.1, read as the reverse complement.
GGTAGGGGACGTTGAGCGCCAGGCGAAGCCGGGCCGCCCGCCCGGGGTTGAACCGCGCGCCGGCCGACCGCCACGAGCCGGCGACCCCGACCGCGACGAGGGCCAGCACCGTCACCGCAATCAGCACGCCGAACAGGACCGTGCTGCTGTCCGGGATCCCGACGCCGAAGTAGAGGTTCCACGGCAGGAACATCGCCAGGACCAGCAGCGCCACCGCGGTCAGGTCACCGGCGAAGTGCCGGTACCGCTTCGTCCCGGCGGCCGCGGCTGGCCCGCCGCCCGTGGCGTGCGGGCGGATGATGCGCGGCGCCGGTGCCTGCTGCGTCTGACGGCGGATGGGACCGGTCGGCGTCTCGTCGCTGCTCTGGCTCACCATGCCCCCCGGGATTCAAGGACGGATATTCTCGGCGCAGGTTCGGGTGTTCGGCGAGGGATTACCCCGCCGAGCGGAATGCACTGCTCGCTTGCGAACATATTCTCCGTTCGGATGCCGTGGCAGTGGCTGTGACCGGCTGCTGGGGCGGAGATGATTCCGCGGTGACGCGTCCTGTCGTTCGAAAAGCTGGTTACGCTGCGCTAGTAGACGAAGCTTGTCGCCTGAATGATCGATACTGCCAACGGTATCGCAAGTGTAATGATGCCGGGACATTGCTGGTTGCGGGGTAGCCGGCGTGAAGGAGAACCGGGATGGACGTCGTTTTGGGGGTTGCGGTCACCGGACCCGTCGCGCGCTTGGCCCTGGTCGGGTCGGGGGCGCAGGGGGCCGACGTGATCGACCAATCCGTCGTCGACCTCGCTGACAATCCGATCGGGACGCTGACCGAGACCGTGGTCGGCACGAACCGGCTGCTGGCCGGTGAGAACCACCGGCTGGTCGGCACCCGGCTGTGCTGGACCGACCATCCCGCCGCCGACCGGTTGCGGCGGGCGCTGGAGGACTCGGGTGTGCACAACGTCGCGGTGCTCTCCGAATCGCAGGCGGTGGCCGCCCTGATGCGCGCGGCCGGCCGACCCGGGGCGGCGCTGGTGATGGACGACGCGACTGCGACGCTGTCGATGGTGGGTTCCGGCGGTGGCGATCCCGACGCGCCGCCGACCGTGTTGGCCAGCCAGCCGCTGGCGGGGGAGTCGGGCGGCGATGCGACGGCCGCGTTCCACACCATGATGGCGAACTTGAGCGCCCACCCCGACGCCCCGCAGGACGTGTACCTGCTCGGTGCGTCGCCCGATCTGCACCGGGTCGCCGACGAGCTTCGCGACGCCTCGACCATGCGGGTGCGGGTCGCCGAAGATCCCACCTTCGCGCTCGCCCGTGGCGCCGCGATCGCCGCCGCGCCGGCGGCGCTGCTGGGGGCCGGGGGTGCGACGGCCATGGCGCCGGCGATCGGGCTGACCGGCGACGAGACCGCCATGGCCCCCGCGGCCGGGGACGCCACCGCGCTGGCGCCGGCGTTCGGGGATGCCACCGCGATGGCCCCGGCGGCGGGGCTCACCGGCGATGAGACCGCCTTCGTGCCGGCGTCGGAGTTCGCCGACCCGAACGCCGAAGACAATCAGCTGGCCTATTCGATGGCCGACGAAGGCGAGCAGTACCCCGGCGAATTCGACGAGTACGACCCCGAATTCGACGACTACGAGTACGGCGACGTCGACGAGGAAGCGCCGGCGAAGCTGTCGCGGCGATCGCTGGTGATCGGCAACGCCGTCGTCGCCTTCGCGGTCGTCGGGCTGGCGTCGCTGGCCACCGCGATCGCGGTCGCCGTGGAACCGACCGCCAGCCGGCAGCCGGTGGTAGGGGTGCAGAACGGCACCCCCGGCAAGTTCATGCCGATCCTGCCGAGCCAGCAGCAGGCGCCGCTGCCCCCGCCCCCGGCCGATGCGCCCAACGCCGGGTTCCAGGGCGGCACCGTCCCGGCTCCCAACAACGTCCCGGCCCCGCAGCAGGTCGCGCCCCCGTCGGGCGGTGGCGTGCCCGCCGGCCCCGCGCCCGAGGCGCCGGTCAATCCCGGCGTGGTGCCCAATCCCAATCCGGGCTGGGCGCCTCGCCCGAATCCCATTGTGCCGGTGCCCATTCCGATTCCGATCCCGATCCCGGGGTGGGGCCCGAACTACCCGCCCTACAACCCGCCTTACACGCCGCCGACGAGCGCGCCCTACACGCCGCCGACCACCACGTACCAGCCGCCGACGACGACGTATTCGCCTCCGACGACGACGTATTCGCCGCCGAGCACCACACACCAGCCACCGACGAGCACCTATTCGCCGCCGAGCACCCACGAAACCACCCAGGCGCCGCCGCCGACGCACACCCAGCAGACCCTGCCGCCGACGCATTCGCAGCCGGTCTACCCGCAACAGCCGATGTACCCGCAGGAGCCACACCCCCACCGCGGATTCTGAGCGTGCCCGACGCCGACGGTCTGGTGACGGTGGTGCTGCCCTGCCTCAACGAAGAGGAGTCGCTGCCCGCGGTGCTGGCCGCCATCCCCGCCGGATACCGGGCGCTGGTGGTGGACAACAACAGCACCGATGACACCGCCGGGGTCGCGAGCCGGCACGGCGCCCGGGTCGTCGCCGAACCGCGGGCCGGATACGGTTCGGCCGTCCACGCGGGCGTGCTGGCCGCGACCACCCCGATCGTGGCGGTCATCGACGCCGACGGCTCGATGGACGGCGGCGATCTGCCCCGGCTGGTCGCCGAGCTCGAGCGAGGCGCCGACCTGGTGACCGGCCGGCGCCGGCCGGTGCCGGGGCTGCACTGGCCGTGGGTGGCCAGGGTGGGCACCGTCGTCATGAGCTGGCGGCTGCGCACCCGGCACGGCCTGCCGGTGCACGACATCGCGCCGATGCGAGTGGCCCGGCGCGAAGCGCTGCTGCAACTGGGAGTCGTCGACCGGCGGTCGGGCTATCCGCTGGAATTGCTGGTGCGTGCCGCCGCCGCCGGCTGGCGCGTCGTCGAACTCGACGTCAGCTACGGCCCGCGGACGGGCGGCAAGTCGAAGGTCAGCGGTTCGCTGCGGGGCAGCATCACCGCGATACTCGACTTCTGGAAGGTGATCTCGTGAGCGCGCTGCCGGTGACCCTGCTGGTGGTCGCCAAGGCGCCCGAGCCGGGTCGGGCCAAGACGCGGCTCGCGGCGACCGTCGGCGACCGCGTCGCCGCCGAAATCGCAGCCGCCGCACTGCTTGACACGCTAGATGCGGTGGCCGCCGCCCCGGTGGCCGCGCGGGTGGTGGCGCTGGCCGGCGACCTGGACGCGGCCGCGAATGCCGCCGAGATCCGGCACCGGCTCGCGTCGTTCACCGTGATCGCGCAGCGCGGTGCGGATTTCGCGGCCCGGCTCGCCAACGCGCACGCCGACGCGGCCGGCGGGTTTCCGGTGCTGCAGATCGGCATGGACACCCCTCAGGTGACCGCGGACCTGTTGGCCGGGTGCGCGCGGCGCCTGCTCGAGACGCAGGCCGTGCTGGGGCCGGCGCGCGACGGTGGCTGGTGGGTGCTCGGCGTGGCGGAGCCCGCGATGGCGCAGTGCCTGCGCACGGTGCCGATGTCCGCACCCGACACCGGCGACCTGACCATGAAGGCCTTGCACGACAACGGCATTGACGTGGTGACCGTCGAGGCGCTGGCCGACGTGGACGTCGTCGACGACGTCGCGGTGGTGCGCGACGCCTGCGCACCCACCAGCCGCTTCGCGCGCGTCACCCGCGCGGCCGGCCTGTAGACGATTCTGCCGGCACCGCTCGGGAGTCAGCACGCGACAGGACAACACCGGCTTTTTGTATAAGGATGGAGCGGTGCGAATGCTTCTCGTGTTGGCGAGCTTCGCCGCGGTCATCGGTGCGGCAACGCCTGCACACGCCGAGCCGGGCGGCAACCCAGATGCGAACTTCTTGGCGGCGCTCGATCAGGCCGGCGTCCCCTATAAGAACGGCGCCGTCGCCGTCCGGGTCGGCAAGAAGGCCTGTGAATTAATGGATCAGGGCCACTCTCAGGCCGACGTCATCCAAAGTGTGTCGTCAGAAAATGCCGGATTCACCGTGGCGGACGCGACCCACTTCACGACCAGCGCCGTCAGTGCCTATTGCCCACAGCACCTCGGCGAACCGACCACTGAGCCGCCGCCCCCGCCGGACTGGTCGAATATTCCTTGGTTTCCCTTCCCGGCGCCAGCGGCTGCGTAGGGTGATCGTACTCGGCGCACCGGTCTCTACCAGTTCGTCAGGATGATCGTGTTGAGCGCCAGCGCGCCGACGGCGTTGAGCGCCAACCAGATCCGGTGTGCACGCACCGGCAGGAGTGCGCCCGCCGCAGTGAGCCAGACCGTGAACGGCAGCCAGATGCGTTCCACCTCAGCCTTGCTGAGCATGCTCAGGTCCGCGACGACGATGGCGGCCAGCATGGCCAACAGCAGCAGATGAAAACCGGAGCGGCGGCGAATGGCGGGCCAGTCGAACACCCGGCTCAATCCGGCGACCCCGCCCAACCCGATAGCACACACCACGCACGCCAGGTTGGCCCAGCTCCAATACTGGAACGGGCGGTCCTTGGCGATGCCCTGCCAATAGCGTTGCTGCACCAGGGTATAGCCGTCGAACCAGAAGAACCCCGCGACGGCGAAGGCGACCGCCACCGCGATCGCGGCCAGCGCCGCCGGGCCCAGCGCCCGCAGGATCGCCCGCCATTGCGCCCAGCGGCTGCCCACCCCCTGGGCCGAGGCCAGCACCGCCACCGCCGGCAACCCCATCAGCATCAGGCCGTAGTTGCAGAACACCCCCCAGCCCAGCAGCAGGCCCGCCCCCGCGGCCGTCAGCGCGGGGAGGCGGACCGGGCGGTGCACCGCCACGGCCAGCAGCGCGATGCCCCACGCCGCCACCCCGGCGAAGTATGCGTCGGCCGACACCGCCACCCAGATCGCCGTCGGCGCCAGGGCGACGAACGGGGCGGCGCGCCGCGCGGTCGGCTCGTCGGCCAGCGCGCGCAGGGTGACCATCACCGCGGCCGCCGCGCTCGATCCGGCCAGCAGGCACAGCAGCCCGGCCCAGGCGCCGCCGTGCAGGCCGAGCCGGTCCAGCCAGACGAACGTCAGCAGCGCGCCGGGTGGATGCCCGGACACGTGGGTGGTCCACGAATTGGGCTGGTAGTCCACGATCCGGCTGGCGAACGTGCGCAGCGTCGCGCCGATGTCGGTGATGCCCGGCACCTGTGACAGGTATTCGTCGCGGGTGGTCAGCCGGCCTGCGAAGCCGCGCTGCCAGCCGTCGATCATCGCCAGCGCGAACGCCCACCCGCACGCGGTGGCCCAGCTGCCCAGCGTCAGCATCCACCACGAAAGGCGTTGCGCCAGAATCGGTCCCCACGCGACCACGGCGATCGCGAGGGCGATGGCCGGCCCGGTGCCCCAGCCGGCGTGGATCAGCCACTCGCCGAAGATCGGTGCGGCGCCGGCGTGGGTGGCGAACTTCTCGACGCCGACGTCCAAGCGCGGCCGCACCCCGAGGTGCATCCGCGGCAGCACGAACGCCGCCGCCACCAGCACCACCCCGACCGTGACCGCTATCGCCTGGCGCGCTGCCTTCCGTCGAGCGATCCCCACGGACGAACAGCCTATTGACCGCTCGGGCGGGTGAACCGGCGCACCAGTGCGGCCCGGTCGACCTTGCCGATGCCGCGGCGGGGTAGGGCGTCGACGAAGTGCAGCTCGCGCGGCGCAGCGGTGGCGTCCAGAATGCCGGTCACCTGAGCGCGCAGCGCGTCCAGGGTCGGGGCGGCGGACCCGTCGCGCACCACGACCGCGGCGACCACCCGCTGGCCCAGCCGGTCGTCGGCCACCCCGAAGACCGCGCAATCGCGCACGGCCGGGTGGGCGCACAGCGCCGCCTCGACCGGCTGCGGCAGTACGGTCAGCCCGCCCGTGCTGATCGCGTCGTCGGCGCGGCCCAGGACGGTCAGCACGCCGGCGTCGCTGACGGCGCCGAGATCGTCGGTCGCAAACCAGCCCGGCTCGGCGAACGGGTCCGGGTCAACCGGGTTGCGGTAACCCTTGGCCAGCGTCGCGCCGCCGATGACGATGCGCCCGTCGACCGTGCGCAGCCGCACCCCGTCGAGCGGGACACCGTCGTACACGCAGCCCCCGGCGGTCTCGCTCATCCCGTAGGTGCGGACCACGGTGATGCCCGCCGCGGCGGCGGCGTCGAGAACCGGTCGCGGCGCGGGTCCGCCGCCGAGCAGCACGGCGTCCAGCTCGGCGAGGGCGGCCGCTGCCGCCGGGTGGCCGAGCGCCTTGGCCAGCTGCGCGGCGACCAGCGAGGTGTAGCGCCGCCCCGAACCCAATGCCCTTATCGCGCCAGGCAATTCGGCGACGTCGAATCCCGCGGAGACGTCCATCTCGGCCGGTGTCGAGCCGGCGAGCAGGCTGCGCACCAGAACCTGCACGCCGGCGATGTGGTGGGGCGGCAGGGCGAGCAGCCAGCTGCCCGGCCCGCCGAGGCGGTCATGGGTGGCCGCCGCGCTGGCCGTCAGGGCAGCGGCGGTCAGCAGCGCGCCCTTGGGAATTCCGGTGGTTCCCGACGTCGCCGCGATCAGGGCCACGTTGTCGTCGATGGCCTCCCCGACGCGCAGCGCCGCCGACAACGCATCCGATTCGCGGTTGTCGCCCGCGGGCAGGGCGACCAGTGCGGGGTCACGCCCGTCCAGCACCCGTTCCAGCGCCGGCAACAGTGACGAGGCCGCCGAACCCGGCGGGACGTGCAGCGCGCGCAGTACGGCTATGCCGGGTCCCCGGCCTCGTCGGCGTCGTCGAAGGGCCAGCCCTGGGCCGCCAACCGGACCCGCACCCGCTCGACGTCGGCGGGCGACGGCAACTCATCGGTGATCTGGGTGATCAGGACGCCGATGTCGACGTCGTCGAACTCGCCGCGCCGCACCAGCTCGCAGGCCACCGCCTTGGCTTCGTCGTTGGACAGCCGGCGGGTCAGCAACGCGAGCACCGGGAAGGTGTCGGTCGCTGGAACGCCTTCCGGGTATCCCGCGCGCAGCCAGGAGACGATCGAATTGAGAAATCCGTTCACGCTCTGACAACACCCCCCGGTGTTTGGCTTAGCAAATCCGTGGGCACCAATCGATGCTACTTCGCTTTGGCTCCGAGGAACGGGTAGCCGGTGTGATGAGCGATGAAGTCCCGCGAGATGTACGCCAGGGCGAACGCGATCACCAGGATCACCACCGCATAGATCACCCAGGCGATGGCCAGCAGCGCCGGGTTCTTCTGCGGCGAGCCGCCATGGGTGCTGACTTGTCCGCCGCCGATCGCCTGGAATCGCAGCCCCAGGGCGAACAGCCCCGGTAGCGCGGCGCCGGCCAGCATCGAGAAGAGCAGGATCTTGAGGGAGGCCTGGTAGTTGAACCAGTCGCTGAAGTGACTCATCACGCGTTCGCCTTAATGGTGGGGTCGTCGGAGTCGGATCGGGGGGTCGTACCGCCGCCGACCGTGGGTCCGGCGTCCGAGGGCGGGTGCTGATCGTCGGTCTCCTCGAGCCCGCTGGTCAGGTCGCCCTTCCATTCGGCGTTGACGTTGTGGTGGTCGACCTTGACCTTGCGCGACCGGATGTAGATGGTCGCCGAGACCGCGATCAACAGCGCGAAGCCCACGATGGCGCCCGGGTAACCGCCGATCAGGTGCACGATCCAGTAGGTGAGCGCACCGACGAGCCCGGCCAGCGGGAGCGTGACCAGCCACGCGACACCCATGCGGCCGGCCACGCCCCAGCGGACCTCGCCGCCGGGCTTGCCCAGCCCGCTGCCCAGCACCGAGCCGGTGCACACCTGGGTGGTCGACAGCGCGTAGCCGAAGTGGGCGGAGAGCAGAATCACCGCGGCCGAAGAGGATTCGGCCGCCATGCCCTGCGGCGACTGGATCTCGACCAGGCCCTTGCCCAGGGTGCGGATGATCCGCCAGCCGCCCAGGTAGGTGCCGAGCGCCATCGACACCGCGCAACCGACGATGACCCACAGCGGCGGCATGGAGGCGGTCTTGCTGACCGAGCCGTAGGACATCAGCGCCAGGAAGATGATGCCCATCGTCTTCTGCGCGTCGTTGGTGCCGTGCGCCAGCGAAACCAGCGACGCCGAGCCCCACTGCCCGTACCGGAAGCCGGCCTCGGTGCGCTTGTTCGGGATGCCGCGGGTGATCCGATAGACCAGCCAGGTGGCGACCGCACCGACCACGATGGCCAGGATCGCCGACACGACCGCCGGGATGATCGCCTTGGACACCACGCCCTTCCAGATCACCCCGTGTGCGCCGACGGCGGCGATGGTGGCGCCGACGATGCCGCCGATCAGGGCGTGCGACGAACTCGACGGGATGCCGAGGAGCCAGGTCAGCAGGTTCCACACGATGCCGCCGACGAGGCCGGCAAAGACCAGCTCCAGCGTCACGATGTGCCCGTCGATCAAGCCTTTGGCGATCGTCGCGGCGACGGCGGTGGACATGAACGCACCCACGAGGTTCAGCACCGCGGACAGCGCGACCGCTGCTTTGGGCTTGAGCGCGCCGCTGGCGATCGAGGTCGCCATCGCGTTGCCCGTGTCGTGGAAGCCGTTGGTGAAATCGAAAGCCAATGCCGTGATTACGACAATGATCAAGAGGAACAATTGGATGTTCACAGGCCCTGATTCTGGTGGTAGGAGGTTTCCATTGTCGAATGCTGGCGGTGGCGAATTCCGGGTGTACCTTGAACCGTCGCCAGATGTTACCTCTCAGTTAACCGGCGTTTCCCTGACGTTCACTTCGGGTGTCGCGCCGTAGCGGGTGCTCGGGCGGCACTTCGACGAAAATGAGCGTCAGGCCATCCGGATCGGTCACGTGCATCTCTTTCAAGCCCCACGATTCCTGGCGAGCTTCGCGCGCGATCGGGACCCCGCGGCCCTCCAATTCGGCCTGGGTGGCTTCGACGTCGCGGACCTGCAGCCACAGCGCACCGGGAAAGGCGTCCTGGGACGGGTCGGGCTGGCCGTAACCGGCCAGCTCCAGCAAGGACTGGCCCGCGAAAAAGACTGTGCCGGCGCCGTAGTCGCGCCAAATCGCCAGCCCGATCTCGTCGCGGTAGAACGCTAGCGACCGCTGATAGTCCGACGGCCGCAGCAGCATCCGACTGGCCAGGATCTCCATGAGACCGTGTCTATCACAGTGCCCGGATCAGCCATCGGTCTTGCGGTTGGGCTGGATGCTTTGCCGCTGCATGACGGCGTTGACCCAGCGCGGGCCGAAGGTGTCCAGCGCCTTGGCGGCGATCGCCATCCGCGGTGCGATGCGCACCGGGCGGGTGCGGGCGGCGGTGATCATCCACTCGCCGGCCTCCTCCGACGTCAGCGCCGGCATTCCCTGGTACGCCTTGGTCGGGGCGATCATCGGGGTGGCCACCAGCGGGTAGTACAGCGTGCTGGAGTGCACGCCCTTGTCGCCCCATTCGGTTTCCACCACCCGGCTGACGGTCGACAGCGCGGCCTTCGAGGCGTTGTACACCGCGAACAGCGGCGAGGCCTCCGACAGCACCCCCCACGTCGAGACGTTGATGATGTGGCCGTCGCCGCGCTCGATCATCCCGGGTGCCAGCCCGCGGATCAGCCGCAGCGGCGCGTAGTAGTTGAGCACCATCGTCCGCTCGACGTCGTGCCAGCGTTCCAGCGACTCGGCCAGCGGCCGGCGGATGGACCGGCCGGCGTTGTTGATCAGGATGTCGATTCCCCCCAGACGGTTTTCGACCTCGGCGACCAACGCGTCGACGGCGTCCATGTCCGAGACGTCGCACGGGATCGCCACGGCTTCACCGCCGGCGCCGGTGATCCGCTGAACCAGCGCGTCCAGCAGATCCTTTCGGCGGGCGACGACGACCACGGTGGCCCCCGCCCGGGCGAACTGTTCGGCCGCGGCCTCGCCGATCCCCGACGAGGCCCCGGTGAGCAGGATGCGCTTGCCGGCCAGCTCGATCGGCTTGATCAGCGGCCGGTTGACCAACACCTGCGGCGCCATCGGGGGGCGCATGGTCGCCAGCACGAACTGGTCGGCGATCCGGCGGAGGGGACTCTTGCTCACTGACGGGAGTCTAGGCGGGCGCTCGGGGCCGTGGGGCGCCCCCCCCCCCGGACCCCCGCCCCCCCCCCCTGCTCGCGGATCGCTTGGCGCCGCAGCGCGACGAGCCGCAACTCCGAGTCGATCTTCTCGCGGT
>NZ_BAAGDE010000007.1:0-66769 GCF_054660795.1 Mycobacterium sp. MUNTM1 | reverse complement strand
CCATCTGGGGGGGCCGTCCGGGGGGGGGGTCGGTTGCCGCAGGCCGGGTCTTCGGGGCGGGCGCGGGGGGGGGTCGAGCGCCACGCCAGCGTGACGCCGGCCGCCGAGCGCCACGCCAGCGTGACGCTCGAGGGCGCGGGCACCTCAGAAGTACCGGGGAAACCGGCTCCAGTCGGGGTCCCGCTTCTCCAGGAAGGCGTCGCGGCCCTCGACGGCCTCATCGGTCATGTACGCCAGCCGGGTGGCCTCGCCCGCGAACAGCTGCTGGCCCACCAGGCCGTCGTCGAGCAGGTTGAACGCGAACTTCAGCATGCGTTGCGCCTGCGGCGATTTGGCGTTGATCTCGCGCGCCCATGCAATGGCCTCCGATTCCAGCTCCGCATGGTCGACGACGGCGTTGACCGCCCCCATCTGATGCATCTGCTCGGCGGTGTAGGGGCGGCCCAGGAAGAAGATCTCGCGGGCGAACTTCTGGCCGACCTGGCGGGCCAGGTACGCGCTGCCGTAGCCGCCGTCGAAGCTGCCGACGTCGGCGTCGGTCTGCTTGAAGCGCGCGTGTTCGCGGCTGGCCAGGGTGAGGTCGCAGACGACGTGCAGGCTGTGCCCGCCGCCGGCCGCCCACCCGTTGACCAGACAGATGACCACCTTGGGCATGAACCGGATCAGCCGCTGAACCTCGAGGATGTGCAGCCGGCCGGCGCGGGCGGGGTCGACGGTGTCGGCGGTGTCGCCGCTCGCGTACTGATAGCCGCTGCGCCCGCGGATGCGCTGATCGCCGCCCGAGCAGAACGCCCAGCCGCCGTCCTTGGGTGACGGCCCGTTGCCGGTGAGCAACACCACGCCGACGTCCGGTGACATCCGGGCGTGATCGAGCACTCGGTAGAGCTCGTCGACGGTGTGCGGCCGAAACGCGTTGCGCACCTCGGGGCGGTCGAACGCCACCCGCACCGTGGCGTCGTCGACGTGCCGATGGTAGGTGATGTCGGTCAGGTCGCCGAACCCGTCCACGGGGCGCCAGGCCTGAGCGTCAAAGGGGTTGTCACTCAATCTGTTTGAACTCCTATGCCGGGTCCAGCCGGAATACCGGACACACGCCGGCCAGCGCCTCGAACTCCTCGGGGGTTCCGTCGGTGACCAACCCAGAGCGTTTCATGAAGCCGACGCCGGTGGGCACCTCGGTGGGGAACGCCCGCAGGAAGGGCCGCGCCGCGTCGGCGGGTAACTCCACCATCCGCACCCGCTCGGACCGCCGGCCGCGGGCCAGCGTCGCATACCCGGCGGCGCGGACGTTGCGGATCCAGTCCGCGCCCGGGAAGCCGCCCACCACATACCGATTGCCGTCCACGGTCATCGGTGTCACCGGCGTCGACCGGGGCGCCCCGGATTTGCGCCCGGGCACGGTCAACACCACCGGGCTTTCGCCGCCGAAGCTCAGCCCGAGCCGCGACATCCGGATGAAGACCTTGTTCGCCGGCTTCAGCCACCATGGTGGTTTCAGCCCGTCGGGCGTACCCATGCCTGACACAGTAGTCAGGTCTGGGGCGCCTCCAGGAAGGGTTCGACACCGTGCGCCCAGGGATCGGCGCCGGGCGTGGCGACGGCGTCCAGCCGGGCCATCGCCTCGGCGCTCAGCGTCACGCTGGCCGCGCCGATGTTCTCCTCGAGGTGGGCGATCGATCGGGTGCCGGGAATCAGCAACGTGTTCGGCGTGTGGGACAGCAGCCATGCCAGCCCGACCTGGGCGCCGGTGGCGCCCAGGGCGCCCGCGATGTCGGCGACCACCGGGTGGTCGGCGACCTTCGGGAATCCCGGGAACGCCGAGCCGAGCGGGAAGTACGGCACCCACGTGATGCCCTCGGCCGCGCACAATTCGAGCGTGGCCTCCTGGGAGCGGTCCAGCAGGCTGTAGGCGTTCTGCACGCAGACGATTCCGGCGGGCAGCGCGCGCCGGACCGTCTCGAGGGGCACGGCGCTGATCCCGATCCCGCCGATCTTGCCCTCGTCGCGCAGCGCGATCATCTCGGCGAGCTGGTCATCGAGGTCGACGATCTGGTCGCCCTCGGCGGCCAGGCCGGGACCGAGCTCGAGGCGGCGCAGGTTGACGACCGGGATCTGGTCGAGGCCGAGTTGGCGCAGGTCGTCTTCCACGGCCGCGCGCAGTTCGGCCGGCCGTTGGGCGGCGGCCAACGGAATCGGTTGTGCGCCGGTGTAGCGGGCGCCGACCTTGCTGACGATGACGAGGTCGTCCGGGTAGGGCGTCAGCGCCGCACGGATCCGGCGGTCCACCTCGCCGGGTCCGTAGAAGGACGCGGTGTCGATGTGGTTGACGCCGAGCTCGACGGCGCGACGCAGCACCGTGGCCGCGTCCTCGACGGTCGGCGCCTCGAACAGCTGCATGGCGCCGTAGCCCATGCGGGCGACGGACGCCGTGCCGATGCTGCCGAGACCGCCGGGCTGTGGTTGGTCGGTCATGATGCTCCTTGGCTCGTGACACACTGGAGAAAATGCGGAGGACCCTCCGCTTCGATCAGCGTAGCAGAAACGGAGGAACCTCCGCTTTGGTGGAAAGGTCGGATGCGCGGCGCAATCGCGAACGGCTGCTGCAGGCGGCCACCGCGACGTTCACCGCGCACGGCGGATCGGTGTCGCTGGAGTCGATCGCCCGCGACGCCGGGGTCGGGATCGGCACGCTCTACCGCCACTTCCCCAACCGGGAAGCCCTGGTCGAGGCGATCTACCGCACCGAGCTCGCCGAGGTGGCCGCGGCCGCCGAGCAGCTGCTCGAGCGGCATCCGCCCAAGACCGCGCTGCGGCGCTGGATGGACCGGTACGCGGGCTTCGTCGCCGCCAAGCGCGGAATGGCCGAGTCCTTACAGGCGATCTTCGCTTCCGGCGCCATGGAACCCACCCAGACGCGCGACAGCATCGTCGGCGCCGTCGAGATGCTGTTACGAGCGGGTGCGGCCGACGCGACGCTGCGCGCCGACGTGCAGGCCGACGACGTGGTGTCCAGCCTGATCGGGATCTTCCTGGCCAGCGGCTCGCCGGAGCAGACCGGCCGGATGCTCGACCTGCTGGTCGCCGGGGTCACGGCGCCCCGAACGTCACGCCAGCGTGACGGCAGCTGCTGAGCGCCGCGCCAGCGTGTCCCCCGCAAGCGGGAGGTGTCGCCAGCCCGGCGCAAAAAACCTAGCCCACGGAGCGGGCCGCGCCCTCCCAGAACTGCGCGCGCACGGCCTTCTTGTCCGGCTTGCCGAGCGCGGTCACCGGCACCGACTCGACCACGATCACCTGCTTGGGCGATTGCACCGAACCTTTGCGCTCCTTGACCGCGGCTTGGATCTCGGCGGTCACCCGCGACACCGACTCCTCGTCGGAGGGATGGTCGGGGCGCAGCACGATCACCGCCGTGACGGCCTCGCCCCACTTCTCGTCCGGCGTGCCGATCACGCACACCTGCGCGACGGCCGGGTGCTCGGCGACGACGTCCTCGACCTCGCGCGGGAACACGTTGAACCCGCCGGTGACGATCATGTCCTTGACCCGGTCGACGATGAACCAGAAGCCGTCTTCGTCCTCGCGGGCCATGTCGCCGGTGTGTAGCCAGCCGTCCTTGAACGTCTTGGCCGTCTCCTCCGGCAGGTTCCAGTACCCGCCGGAAAGGAGCGGCCCGGACACGCAGATCTCGCCGACCTCGCCTTGGGGCACCGGGTTGCCGTCGGCGTCCAGCAGCGCAGTGCGGGCGAACAGGGTGGGCCGCCCGCAGGAGGTGAGCCGCTTCTCGTCGTGGTCCTTCTTGGCCAGGTACGAGATCACCATCGGGGCTTCGGACTGCCCGTAGTACTGGGCGAAGATCGGCCCGAAGCGGCGGATGGCCTCGGCCAGCCGCACCGGATTCATCGCCGAGGCGCCGTAGTAGACCGTCTCCAGCGACGACAGGTCGCGGGTGTGCGAATCGGGATGGTCCATCAGCGCGTAGATCATGGACGGCACCAGCATGGTGGCGGTGATCTTCTGCTCCTCGATGACCCGCAGCACCTCGGCCGGATCGAACTTGGTCAGCACAACCAGCTCGCCGCCCTTGATGATCGTCGGCACGAAGAACGCCGCCCCGGCATGCGACAGCGGGGTGCACATCAAGAACCGCGGGTTCTCCGGCCACTCCCACTCGGCGAGCTGGATCGTCGTCATCGTGGTGATCGACTGCGCGGTGCCCAGCACGCCCTTGGGCTTGCCGGTGGTGCCACCGGTGTAGGCCATCCCGCCGATGTGATCGGGCGGAAGGTCGGCCGCCACCAACGGCTTTGGCGAATACTTCGCGGCTTCGGCCACCAGGTCCACTGCGGAATCACCCAGCGATTCGGGGACCGGACCGATGGTCAGGACCTGCTTGAGGCCGGGCACCTTCTCCAACAGGCCCTGCGCCCGCTCGACGAACATCGGGTTCGGGTCGATGATCAGCGACGTGACGCCGGCGTCGCCCAGCACGTAGGCGTGGTCGTCCAGCGAGCCCAGCGGGTGCAACGCCACGCGCCGGTAACCCTGGGTCTGGCCGGCGCCGATGATCATCAGCACCTCGGGCCGGTTCAGCGACAGCAACCCGACCGTGGCGCCGGTGCCCGCACCGAGCGCCTCGAACGCCTGGATGTACTGGCTGATGCGCTCGGCGAGCTGTCCCCCGGTCAGCGTGGTGTCGCCGAGATGCAGCACCGGCTTGTCTTTGTTGCGCTTGAGCGCACCGACGGTCAGGTGTCCGGAATGAATGGGATGGCGCAGGAGATCGTCACTCATGTGGCAAGACTAGAACGTGTTGCAATTTGGGTCAGCTAGACCCTCCTGCCAGTAGCATCCGTGCCTATGGCCGATGCAGATCTCGTGGTCACCGGAACCATCCTGACCGTCGACGAGGCGCGGCCCACGGCCGAGGCGCTCGCCATCGCCGACGGCAAGATCGTCGCCGTCGGCACCCGGGCCGAGGTCGCCGCCTTCGCCGGCCCCGGCACCCGGACCGTCGACGTCGGTGACGGCTGCGTCATGCCGGGCTTCGTTGAGGCACACGGGCATCCGTTGATGGAGGCCGTCGCCCTGTCGGACCGCATCGTCGACATCCGCCCGGTCACCATGCGCGGCGCCGACGAGGTCGTCGCGGCGATCCAGCGCGAGGTCGCGCGGCGCGGATCCGACGGCGCCTACCTCAACGGCTGGGATCCGCTGCTGCAGAGCGGCCTTCCGGAACCGACGCTGGACTGGCTCGACGACGTCGCGCCGGACGGCCCGCTGGTCATCATGCACAACTCCGGGCACAAGGCGTACTTCAATTCGCGCGCCGCGAAGCTGCACGGGTTGAACCGCGACACCCCCGACCCCAAGGGCGCCAAATACGGCCGCGACGCCAACGGCGAACTCGACGGCACCGCCGAGGAGACCGGCGCGGTCTTCCCGCTGCTCGGCGGGGCCATCGACTTCGCCGACTACCCGCGGATGCTGCTCGCCGAGTGCGCGCGGCTCAACCGCGCCGGCCTGACCACCTGCTCGGAGATGGCCTTCGACCCGAACTTCCGGCCGGTGGTCGACCAACTGCGCGAGCGGCTCACGGTCCGGCTGCGCACCTACGAGATCTCCAACCCGCAGATGTCCACCACCGCCACCCCCGGCCAGGGTGACGACATGCTGCGTCAGGTCGGCATCAAGATCTGGGTCGACGGCTCGCCCTGGATCGGCAACATCGACCTCTCGTTCCCCTACCTGGACACCGAGGCCACCCGGATCATCGGCGTCGTGCCGGGCTCCTGCGGCTGCGCCAACTACACCGCCGAGCAGCTGCACGAGATCGTCGGCGCCTACTTCCCGCTGGGCTGGCCGATGGCCTGCCACGTGCAGGGCGACGCCGGAGTGGACACCATCCTCGACGTGTACGAGCAGGCCCTCGAGCGCCACCCGCGCGACGACCACCGGCTGCGGCTCGAGCACGTCGGCGCCATCCGCCCCGAGCAGCTGCAGCGCGCCCACGACCTCGGCGTCACCTGCAGCATCTTCGTCGACCAGATCCACTACTGGGGCGACGTCATCGTCGACGGCCTGTTCGGCGAGGAACGCGGAACCCGTTGGATGCCGGCCGGATCCGCGGTGGCCACCGGGATGCGGATTTCGTTGCACAACGACCCGCCCGTCACGCCCGAGGAGCCGCTGCGCAACATCAGCGTGGCCGTGACCCGTACGGCGCCGAGCGGCCGGGTGCTCGGGCCGCAGGAACGGCTGACCGTCGAGCAGGCGATCCGCGCGCAGACCATCGACGCGGCCTGGCAGCTGTTCTCCGACGACGTGATCGGCTCGCTGGAGGTCGGCAAGTACGCCGATCTGGTGGTGCTGTCGGCCGACCCGCGAACCGTGCCGCCCGAGCAGATCGCCGACCTCGAGGTGCGGGCGACGTATCTGGCGGGTCGGCAGGTCTACAGCGCGTGACGCCGACGCTCGAGGACCTGCTCGACCGCCTGCACGTGGTGGCGCTGCCCATGCGGGTGCGGTTTCGCGGCATCACCACCCGCGAGGTCGCGCTGATCGACGGCCCGTCGGGCTGGGGCGAGTTCGGGGCGTTCGTCGAATACGGGCCGCGCGAGGCCGCGCACTGGCTGGCGTCGGGCATCGAGGCCGCCTACCGCAAGCCGCCGCCGACCCGCCGCGACCGCGTCCCGATCAACGCGACGGTGCCGGCGCTGCCGGCCGCGCAGGTGGCCGAGGTGCTGTCCCGGTTTCCCGGGGCGGGCACGGCCAAGGTGAAGGTCGCCGAGCCCGGGCAGACGCTGGCCGACGACGTCGCGCGGGTCAACGCCGTGCGCGAGCTGGTTCCGACCGTGCGGGTGGACGCCAACGGCGGCTGGAGCGTCGAGGAGGCGGCCGCAGCGGCCGCCGCCCTGACCGCCGACGGACCACTGGAATACCTCGAACAACCCTGCGCGACGGTCGACGAGCTCGCGGCGCTGCGCCGGCGGGTCGAGGTACCGATCGCCGCCGACGAAAGCATCCGCAAGGCCGAGGACCCGCTGGCCGTGGTCCGCGCCGGCGCTGCCGACGTCGCGGTGCTCAAAGTGGCTCCGCTGGGCGGGATTTCGGCCATGCTCGCCATCGCCGCGCAGATCGACATCCCGGTCGTGGTGTCCAGCGCGCTGGATTCGGCGGTGGGCATCGCCGCCGGCCTGACCGCCGCGGCGGCGCTCCCGCAGCTGCGCCACGCCTGTGGGCTGGGCACCGGCGGGCTCTTCGTAGAAGATGTGGTCGAGACCCCTGAGTTCACAGGGCCCGTCGACGGCTGCCTGCCGGTGGGCCCGGTCGCGCCCGATCCGGCGCGGTTGCGGGCGCTGGGCGCACCGCCCGAGCGCCAGCAGTGGTGGATCGACCGGGTCAAGGCCTGCCATCGGTTGCTTGTACCGTCGACCGAGTGATCAACCTGGCTTACGACGACCGCGGCTCCGGTGAGCCGGTGGTCTTTATCGCCGGCCACGGCGGCGCCGGACGGACCTGGCACCCCTACCAAGTGCCCGCGTTTCTGGCGGCCGGATACCGCGTCATCACCTTCGACAACCGCGGAATCGGCGCCACGGAGAACGCGGACGGCTTCTCGACTCAGACCATGGTCGCCGACACCGCGGCCCTGATCGAAGGTCTGAACGCGGCCCCGGCCCGCATCGTCGGCATGTCGATGGGCGCGTTCATCGCCCAGGAACTCATGCTGGCCCGGCCCGAGCTGGTCACGTCGGCCGTGCTGATGGGCACCCGCGGCCGCATGGACCGGGCCCGGCAGTTCTTCCGCGACGCCGAGGCCGAGCTGGCCGACGCCGGTGTCGCGCTGCCCGCCGCGTACGAAGCGAAAATCCGCCTGCTGGAAAACTTTTCCCGCAAGACGCTCAACGACGACACCGCCATCGCCGACTGGATCGCGATGTTCTCCACCTGGCCCGTCAAGTCCACACCCGGCATGCGCGCCCAGCTGGACGTCGCGCCGTACACCAGCCGATTGACCGCCTACCGCGCCATCGCGACCCCGGTGCTGGTGATCGGCTTCTCCGACGACGTGCTCACCCCGCCATATCTGGGCCGCGAGGTCGCCGACGCGCTGCCCAACGGCCGCTACGTGCAGATCCCCGACACCGGCCATCTCGGCTTCTTCGAGCGGCCCGACGCCGTCAACGCCGCCATGCTCAAGTTCTTCGGGGGCGCCAAGGGCTGAGCGCTGTTCACCAGCGCTGAGTGCGGTTCCTCGCGCCTGTGACAGGCTGTAGGAGTGAACCCCTCGACGACACAGGCTCGCGTCGTCGTTGACGAGCTGATTCGCGGCGGCGTCCGCGACGTGGTGCTTTGCCCCGGTTCGCGGAACGCCCCGCTGGCCTTCGCGTTGCAGGACGCCGACCGCTCCGGCCGCATCCGCCTGCACGTTCGCATCGACGAGCGCACCGCCGGCTACCTGGCTATCGGCCTGGCCATCGCCGCCGGCGCGCCGGTCTGCGTCGCCATGACGTCCGGCACGGCCGTCGCCAACCTCGGCCCGGCGGTGATCGAGGCCAACTACGCCCGGGTGCCGCTGATCGTGCTCTCGGCCAACCGCCCCTACGAGCTGCTGGGCACCGGGGCCAACCAGACCATGGAACAGCTGGGCTACTTCGGCACCCAGGTGCGGGCCACGATCAGCCTCGGCCTGGCCGAGGACGCCCCCGAGCGGCTGGATGCCCTCAACGCCACCTGGCGATCGGCCACCTGCCGGGTGCTCGTGGCCGCCACCGGATCCCGCACCGCCAACGCCGGCCCCGTGCAGTTCGACATCCCGCTGCGCGAGCCCCTGGTGCCGGATCCCGAACCCCAAGCGCCGACGCCGCCGGGCCGCCCGGGCGGGCGCCCGTGGACCTACACGCCGCCGGTCAGCTTCGACCAGCCGCTGGACATCGACCTGTCACCCGACACGGTCGTCATCGCCGGGCACGGCGCGGGTGTGCAGCCCAACCTGGCGCAGCTGCCGACCGTGGCCGAGCCGACGGCGCCCGCCCCGGCGAACCCGCTGCACCCGCTGGCGCTGCCGCTGCTGCGGCCCAAGCAGGTGATCATGCTCGGCCGCCCCACCCTGCACCGGCCGGTGTCGGCGCTGCTGGCCGACCCGCAGGTGCCGGTGTTCGCGCTGACCACCGGGCCGCGCTGGCCGGACGTCTCGGGCAATTCGCAGGCCACCGGGACGCGGGCGGTCACCACCGGCGCCCCCAACCCGGCGTGGCTGCAGCGCTGCGCGGAGACCAACCGGCACGCGCTGGCCGCCGTCCGCGGCCAGCTCGCGGCGCACCCGCTGACCACCGGCCTGCACGTCGCGGCGGCGGTGGCCGACGCGCTGGCGCCCGGCGATCAGCTGGTGCTCGGGGCCTCCAACCCGGTCCGCGACGCGGCGCTGGTCGGCCTGGACACCCGCGGCATCCGGGTGCGGTCCAACCGCGGTGTCGCCGGCATCGACGGGACCGTCTCCACGGCCATCGGGGCGGCACTGGCCCACGAACGCGACGGCGGCCCGGACGGCCCGGCGCGCACCGTCGCGCTGATCGGGGACCTGACGTTCGTGCACGACAGCTCCGGATTGCTGATCGGCCCCACCGAGCCCACGCCGCGCCGGCTGACGATCGTGGTCTCCAACGACAACGGCGGCGGCATCTTCGAACTGCTCGAGCAGGGCGACCCGCGGTTCTCCGACGTGTCGTCACGGGTGTTCGGCACCCCGCACGACGTCGACGTGGGCGCGCTGTGCCGCGCCTACCACGTCGAGAGCCGTCAGATCGAGGTCGGCGAATTGCCCACGGCCCTCGACGAACCGGGGCCCGGGATGCGGGTGCTGGAGGTCAAGGCCGACCGGTCGTCGCTGCGGCAGCTGCACGCGGCTATCAAGGCCGCGCTGTGAGGCGCATCTAGATGGCGGTATCTCCAAAAGTACTGCTGCGCATCCTGATTCATGGGCGTAGTGATGAACCGCCGAAAACGCGGTCGCGGATTGCGTTGCGGTGGGCCCGGATTGCGGTGCTGATCGTGACGGGCCTGGTCACTTTGCAGTCCGTGCTGCTGGTGGCCGGCGCCTGGCGCAACGACATCGCGATCACCCACAACATGGGCGTCGCGCAGGCCGAGGTGCTCAGCGCCGGGCCGCGCCGCTCCACGATCGAATTCGTCACCCCCGAGCGGGTCACCTATCGCCCCGAGCTCGGCGTGCTTTATCCGTCCCATCTGGCCACCGGGATGCGCATCTACGTCGAGTACAACAAGAACGACCCGAACCTGGTTCGCGTGCAGCATCGCAACGCCGGGCTGGCGATCATCCCGGCGGGTTCCATCGCGGTGGTGGGCTGGCTGGCCGCGGCGGCGATCCTGGTGGCGCTGGCGCTGCTGGACAAGTGGCTGGACCGTCGCGACGACCCCCGCGACGCACCGGCCAGCCCGGCCGCAAAAAGTGTCGGACCTGCAAATTTCGCGTGACGTATACACACAGTCAACCTTGCCGACAGCCGACGCTGACACCGTAGTGATGTGCGCGTTGCCATCGTCGCGGAATCCTTCCTCCCCGAAGTCAACGGTGTCAGCAACTCGGTGATCCGGGTGCTCGAGCACCTGCGCCGGACGGAGCATGAAGCCCTCGTCATCGCCCCCGACACGCCTCCCGGTCAGCCCCGGGCCGATCGCATTTACGACGGGATCCGCGTTCACCGGGTGCCGTCGCGGATGTTTCCCAAGGTGACCACGCTGCCGCTCGGCGTGCCGACGCCCCGGCTGGTGAAGGTGTTGCGCGGATTCGATCCGCACGTGGTGCATCTCGCTTCGCCCGCGCTGCTCGGCTACGGCGGGGTGCGGGCGGCGCGGTGGCTCGGGGTGCCGACGGTCGCGGTGTATCAGACCGACGTGCCGGGCTTCGCGGCGAGCTACGGCATTCCGATGACGGCGCGGGCCGCCTGGGCCTGGTTCCGTCACCTGCACGGTCTCGCCGACCGTACCCTGGCGCCATCCAGTGTGACGATGGAATCGCTTGTAGCTCACCGCTTTCCGCGAGTTCACCGGTGGGCGCGCGGCGTCGACGTGCTGCGGTTCGCGCCGTCCGCGCGCAACGAGACGCTGCGCGCACGCTGGTCGCCACAGGGCAAGCCGATCGTCGGATTCGTGGGCCGGCTCGCGCCCGAGAAGCATGTCGAGCGACTCATCGGGCTGGCCGCCGGCGACGCGGTTCAGCTCGTCATCGTGGGCGACGGTGTCGACCGCGACAAGCTGCGAAAGGCAATGCCGACAGCGGTTTTCACGGGCGCGCTATACGGCGAAGAACTCGCCGCGGCGTACGCCAGCATGGACGTGTTCGTACATCCCGGTGAGCACGAGACGTTTTGTCAGGTCGTGCAAGAAGCGCTGGCGTCGGGGTTGCCGGTGATCGCCCCCGACGCCGGCGGCCCACGTGACCTCGTCACCCCGTGGCGAACCGGTCTGCTGTTGGCCGTCAACGAGTTCGAGTCCCGGCTGCCCGACGCGGTCGCACACCTGATCACCGAACGGCCGCGCTACGCGCTGGCCGCCCGGCGCAGCGTGGTCGGCCGGAGTTGGCCGGTCATCTGCGACGAACTCCTCGGCCACTACGAGGCGGTGCTGTCGCCGTTCGTGCGACGCCAGCTGCTGTCCACCCGTCACGCGCAGGGGGAGTGAGCGGGGGCCGTCACGCTACGGCGTCGAATTCGATTGGCAGCGTGGTCGGTCCGCTCAGCCCGATTAGGGGCTTCCATGGCGCGGGTCCGCTGCGGCGGGCGTTGGGCATGTGCTGCGTCATGATCGCCAAGGCTTCGGCGAGCTCGAGTCGGGCCAGGTTGGCGCCTAGGCAATAGTGCATGCCGGCGCCGAACGTCTGTATCGGCGGCGCTCCCGTGCGGGTGATGTCGAGTCGGTCGGGGTCGTCATAGATGGCGGGATCGCGGTTGGCGGCGGCGGTGTTTGCGATAACCGGTGTGCCCGCGGGGATGACCACGCCGACGAGCTCGACGTCCTCGTGAGCGATGCGCAAGGTGACACCCGCGATCGGTGAATGCCGCATGGTCTCCTCAACCGCGCTGTTCGCGAGGTCGGGACGCGCGGCCAGCAGGGCCCACTGATCGGGGTGATCGCAGAGCACCTGCACCGAGGCGGCCAACTGATTACGGGTGGTGTCCGTGCCGGCCACCAGCAGGCTCGCGGTCAGCATTCGCAGCTCGTCGAGGGTGAGGCGATCGCCGTCGTCCTCGGCGCGGATCAAATCGGAGATGAGGTCGTCGGTCAGCCTGTGCCGTCGCTGCACAACCATGTCGTCGATGTAGGCATCGAGCTGTTCCCATGCGGCCAGGATGGTGCGCTGGTGGGTGGCCGCCTCCCAGCTGAAGGCCTTGAAGATGTCGTCGGTCCAGTCCGAGAACAGCTTCCAGTCCTCGGCCGGGGCGCCCAACAGCGCACAGATGATCGGGATCGGATATTGGCGGGCGATGTCGGTGACCACCTCGCAGCGCCCGGTCGCGGTGTGGCGGTGCACCAGTTCGGTGATCACCTCGACGATCGTCGAGCGCAGCCGCGCGGTGGCGCGCGGCGTGAAGGCCTTGGACACGAGCCGGCGCAGCCGACGGTGTTCTGCCCCGTCGAGACTGATCAGGTTCGTGGCGACGCGCTCCCACAATGGTCCGGAGGTGATGCCCTGGAAGGCGAGGAACATGCCCTGTGGCACGCGGAATCGCGGGTCGCGCAACACCGTTCGGACCAGCTCATAGGTCAGCAACTCCGGCCCATGCGAACCGATGGCGATCGGTGCCTGGCGGCGCGCCTCTCTGAAGATTGCGTGGGCCTCGTCGATGCCTTGGCAATGTTCGTAGTTCATCGTCGGAAGGCCGGCATCATAGACGCTCGGGCAGATCGACGCGTCAACCGTGATGGTCATGGTGTGCCCCGTAGGTCGTCGGTGAGGTGCTTGCACCACCGAGTGTTATCGGCGTGGGAACCCACCGCACGCGTAGCCGACTACCTGTCTTGCAGGCTTTTTCGCGCGATCCGGTTCACGCCCGAGCGCTGCGGGACGCCCGGGCGTGAACGGGACCGGCGTCGAGTGAATGCCGTTCATCAACATCGATGGCATCCGCTCGATTGGCTCGGCCGATTCCAGATTTCTCATCCGCACGAGCGATGACTACGTTGTGACGCCGGGTGTCAGCTGCTCACCCAGTGGGCCACAACGGATTTGGAATCGTTCCCGGACTGTGTCGAGGACATGTCGCTGGTGCTCGCGTTCCCGGCGATGCGTGAGCATGAACCGTGCCAGGCCCGGCAGGCGGCGCGGTAGGGGGTACCACTTGTCGAAATCGAGACCGTTCTCGTTGAACACGCGACTGGGGACGTTGTCGTAGATCAGGCTGAGGTTGTGCTGGACGAGCGCGAAGAGCACGTACGGAAATGCCAGCGGTGCCTTCTGCCGCAGTGCCTGCCAATCGATTTCGTAGAGCGGGATCTCACGGAGCTTGTCCAAGAACATCAAATGCCCCAGGAAATAGCCCATGAACGCCGGCAAGTGCAAAATAGCCGACCGCACGTTGATGGAAACGACTGCGCCACTGGGTGAAACGTACGGCTCGTAAAGATATTCGCCGGAGAACTTGACGTATCCCGTGCAGTTGACCACCCAGCTGCCCGGTTGGATCGTCTTCGTCGATCCGCTCCGGAACACCAACTCGGTCGTGCCATTGTGGTCGACCGCATCCTCGAAATAGTCCATGATGAGGTCGTTCAGCCCGGCGGAGATCGTGCGGTTCTCGGCCTCGGACAACACTCCCAGCACGAAGTTGTCCGCCTGCGGGGTCACGAACGTGCCGTGGGTGGCGCGATACCAATCTTGGACTTCCGATTCATTCGTGCCGTCGTACCGGCGGCTCAGCTGTGTGGCGAGGGCGCTCGGCGGTATGCCCGTCCACCAGCGGCGGGCGCCGCTCGGCAACAGGCTGTCACGGCAAGAGAAGAAGGTACCGCGGCCGGCAACGAGGTTCACCTCACGACCGGGGTAGGTGGTGATCAATGCGTGCGCAGTGTCCATCGCGGTCTTTCCGCCACCGATGATCCACACCGGCGCTTCGCTTTCCTCGATGTCGCCTTCCCGAACGTCGCAGTAGTCGGGCGACACCGAATGGACGCGCGTGCTGGAGATGTCGAGCGGTTCGTTGGGCGTGACGCCCAGGCCGTAGGCTTTGATCAATCGCTTGGCCTCGATGACGAGCCACCGGCCGTCGGCGGCTCCAGCGGTGACCCGCACGATTCCGTTCGCTTCTTCTTCCGACTCGAAGTTCCAGCCGAAGTACTCGTCGACCTGGACGCGCTCGCGTATCACGTCGACGCAGTGCTGAAAATGGTCGAGCACCTCGCCCTTGGTGGCCAGGTAGCTGCGGTCCTCGCCGAGCCTCCACTTGATGTTGCCCGCGGTGAACATGGGATGCGGTTGGTGCAGCCTGACGTAGGGGTACACGTCGACCCACATGCCCCCGACGCGCGGGCGACGGTCGATGAGGATCACCTTCTGATCGCGCGACAGGTATCGGCTCGCGGCGAACAGCGCGTTCAGCCCGGCGATGCCGGCTCCGACGATGCAAACGTCGCAGGTTTCCACGGGTGCGTACTGAGGTGCGGACATCGGAGCGCCTTTCCTCGCAGAGTCCTCATTGTGCGTCCGCACCCCGCTGCCTGGGATGAGTAATCGACTACTTCATTAATGGCGAGTCAACAAGATCTCGCAGCTGCGATTGAAGGCGCCGCCGGCTCGCGCGCGAGGGGTTCGTCGGCTAGACCTGCGCGAGGGGTTCGTCGGCTAGACCTGTCGGCGCCGCCGGGGCCGGCGGGGCCGGAATGCGTCTTTGACCTTTTCGCCGGCATCTCTCAAGTGGGCCGCCCGCTGGTCGGCCCTGCCCTCGGCTTCCAACGCCGGGTCGTTGATGGCGCGACCGGTTGCCGCCTTGAGCTTGCCCGTGACCTGCCGCACCTTGTTTCGGGCCTTATCCGCGGCGCTCATAGCGTGTCCTTCAATTCCGTTCCAAGTGGTACTAGAGCGCTTACCCCTTTTCCCGCCGAGCCACGCGCCTCTCCTCGCGCCGATCAGCCCTGCGCCAGCTCGGCGACGGGCTGCCATTCTTCCCAGTTGCGCAGCCGGCTCTCGTAGTCGGCCTTGGCCGTCTCCAGCGGGGAAGCGCCGAAAAACACTCGCAGCGGCGGCTTTTCGGCGTCGACCACCTTGAGCAGCGCGGCGGCGGACGCCGACGGGTCACCCGGGCTGGCCCACCGGCGGCCGCGCTCGGCCTGGACGGCCGCGCGGACGTCGTCGTAGGCCGGTATCGGATCGGCGTGCTTGGCGGAGTCACCGGCCCAGTCGGTGTCGAAGCCGCCCGGCTCGATCAGCGTGACGTGCACGCCGAACGGCGCGACCTCCTGTGCCAGCGCCTGCGAGAAGCCCTCCAGCGCCCACTTCGACGCGTGATAGATGCCGACCAACGGGAACGCGGTGATGCCCCCGATCGAGGACACCTGGATGATATGGCCGCTGCCCTGCGTGCGCAGGTAGGGCAGCGCGGCCTGAGTGATCCACAGTGCCCCAAAGACATTGGTTTCGATCTGGTCGCGCGCGTCCTGCTCGGAGAGTTCCTCGACGAAACCGAATTGCCCGTATCCCGCGTTGTTCACCACGATGTCGAGCCGGCCGAAGTGGTCGTGCGCCTGCTTGACCGCCGCGAAGTCGGCCGCCCGGTCGGTGACGTCCAAACGGATCGGCAGCAGCGCGTCGCCGTACTTGCGCGCCAGGTCGTCCAGTGAGGCGGTGTCGCGCGCCGTGGCGGCGACTTTGTCGCCACGCTCGAGCGCCGCGATCGTCCACGTCCGTCCGAAACCCCGCGATGTACCGGTGATAAACCAAACTTTTTGAGTCACGCCTTCCTACAACGCCGCCCACGCGACCTCATTCCCGCACGAGGTAGCGTCTTTCTGGTGAGCCGTGCGGAGTTGGACAAGGATCCCCGGGATGTCGCGTCGATGTTCGACGGCGTCGCCCGCCGGTACGACCTGACCAACACCGTGCTGTCGATGGGGCAGGACCGGTACTGGCGCAAGGCCACCCGGTCGGCGCTGGCCATCGGGCCCGGTCAGAAGGTGTTGGACCTCGCCGCGGGCACCGCGGTGTCCACCGTGGAGTTGGAGAAGTCCGGGGCGTGGTGCGTGGCCGCCGACTTCTCGGTCGGCATGCTGGCGGCGGGTGCGGCGCGCGACGTCCCGAAGGTCGCCGGCGATGCCACCAGGCTGCCGTTCGGCGACGACGTATTCGATGCCGTGACAATCAGTTTCGGGCTGCGCAACGTCGTCGACACCCAGGCCGGGCTGCGCGAGATGGCCCGCGTCACGCGGCCGGGCGGACGGTTGGTGGTGTGCGAGTTCTCCACGCCCAGCAACGCGCTGTTCGCCACCGTCTACAAGGAGTACTTGATGCGGGCGCTGCCGCGGGTGGCGCGGGCGGTGTCGAGCAATCCCGAGGCGTACGTGTACCTCGCGGAGTCGATCAGGGCGTGGCCCGATCAGGCGGCGCTGGCGCAGCAGATAATAAAGGCCGGTTGGACCGGGGTGCGTTGGCGCAATCTGACCGGCGGCATCGTCGCCCTGCACGCGGGGCACAAGCCCCTGCGCTGAGTCGGTTCTAGTGGTTGCCGGCGGCCTGCACGAAGGGCACCTGGTCGGGGCAGTAGTGATCGACCGCTGCGCCGAGGAATTGGAACGCCTGGCCCTGAGTGGTGCCGCGCGGCAGGTTGCGCTGGATGAAGGTGGCCGACTTGTACGCGTCGCCGTCCACGCCCCTGCCGATGCGGTCGCAGGTGATCTTGCCCAGCCACGCCAACTGATCCTGCGGCTGGTAGATGCCGAAGCCGTTGACGGTGTTCTTGAACGGCGCGTCGTAGTCGCTCGGGGGCGACGGCGTGCGCGGGGTGGGGTACGGCGCCGTCGGCGGCGGATCCGCCTGCGCCGGCACGGAGAGCTGCGCCGGCACGGCCAGCGCGGCCAGAGCGATTGCAGCAGCGGCTCCGATAGTAGCCAGGCTCGTTCCCTTCATTAGCTGGACTATACACGCCTCGCCGCGGGTGTGGAGACGAAAGCCCATCGTCGACCGACGGCCCCCTCAGACCGCGGCCGGCCCGCCGACCTGCGGCGATGGGAGTGATTGCTCAGCTGAACGGCGTGCGACGGTCGAGCAGCCGGGACAGCCGTCCGCCGCCGCGCCAGGCGCGCGCCACCCAGTCCGCGTCGTCGTCGGTGACCAGGTTGGCCATCACCCGCACGGCGATGGTCATCAGCGTCGTCGAGCGCATCGCGATCGGTCCGGTCGACGGCAGGAACCGCTGGAACGTCAGCAGCAGGGCCAGCCGGCGCGCCACCGAGAAGCCGCGACCGTAGTGCTGCTGCAGCAGCGATGGCCACACCTGCGACAGGTCGGGGCAGTCCAGCAGCGCCGCGGCCAGCCGCCCGGTCTCGAGGCCGTAGTCGATGCCTTCGCCATTGAGTGGGTTCACGCAGGCCGCGGCGTCGCCGATCAGCATCCAGTTGGCGCCGGCCACCCCCGACACCGCGCCGCCCATCGGCAGCAGCGCCGAGGCCACCGCGCGCGGGTGGCCGGTGAAGCCCCACTCGTCGCGGCGTAGGTCGGTGTAGTAGTCGATCAGCGGCCGCAGCGCCAGGTCGGCCGGCCGTTTCGCCGTCGACAACGCGCCGACGCCGATGTTCACCTCGCCGTTGCCGAGCGGAAAGATCCAGCCGTAGCCGGGCAGCACTTTGTCCTTGGAGCCGTCGGGTCCGCGCAGTTCCAGATGCGACGTCAGCCAGGGGTCGTCGGCGCGCGCGGTGGTCAGGTAACCGCGCGCGGGCACGCCGAAAACCGTTTGCGTGTGGCAGCGCCCGCCCCCGTTTCGGGCCCGCCACGAGCGCGCGCCGTCGGCCACGATCAAGTGGCCACAGCTCACCTCGGTGCCGTCGGCCAGCGTCACCGAAGTCACCCGTCCCAATGAATCATGTTGCGCGGCAACGGCCTTGGTCCCGAGCAGCATCCGCGCCCCGGACTCCTCTGCGACTTTGCGAATCCGGTCGTCCAGCTCGAAGCGGGCCACCGCGCTGCCGGTCGACGGGAACGACGGGCCGGGCCAGTCGACCTGCACCTCGCCGCCGAACCCGCTCATCCGCAGCCCCCGATGCCGGATGCGGGTGTCCAGCCAGTCGCGCAGGCCCAGCCGTTCCAGCTCGGCGACCGCGCGCGGGGTCAGCCCGTCGCCGCAGGCCTTGTCGCGGGGAAAGTTCGCCGAATCGATGACCAGGACGTCGTTGCCCGCGCGGGCGGCCCAGGCCGCCGCCGCCGAACCTGCGGGTCCTGCGCCCACGACCACCACTTGGGCTCGGGTCGCTGCCGTCCTCATGCACACCAGTATGTTTGGTCCCGTGAGTACTCCGGCGACGGTGGTGGCGGGCGTTGACTTCGGTGACCCCGCGTTCGCGGCGACCGTACGGGATGGTGTCGGCCGCATCGAGCAGCTCATGGAGGCGGAATTCCGCAGCGCCGACGACATCATGACCGAGTCGCTGACGCACCTGTTCAAGGCCGGCGGCAAGCGGTTCCGGCCGCTGTTCACGGTGCTGTCGGCGCAGATCGGGCCCGACCCGGACGGGGTGGACGTGACCATCGCCGGCGCCGTCATCGAGCTGGTGCACCTGGCCACGCTGTACCACGACGACGTGATGGACGAGGCCGAGGTGCGTCGCGGCACCCCCACCGCCAACGTGCGCTGGGGCAACAACGTCGCGATCCTGGCCGGCGACTACCTGTTCGCCACGGCCTCCCGGTTGGTCTCCCGGCTCGGGCCCGAGGCGGTGCGGCTGATCGCCGAGACGTTCGCCCAGCTGGTGACGGGGCAGATGCGCGAGACCCGCGGGTTCGTCCAGGGATCCGACCCGATCGAGCACTACCTGAAAGTGGTGTACGAGAAGACCGCGTGCCTGATCGCCGCGGCGGGCCGGTTCGGCGCCATGTTTTCGGGCGCCGACGCCGATCAGGTGGAGCGGCTGAGCCGCCTGGGCGGCATCGTGGGCACCGCGTTCCAGATCTCCGACGACATCATCGACATCGACAGCGACTCCCACGAGTCCGGCAAGCTGCCCGGCACCGACGTGCGCGAAGGCGTGCACACCCTGCCCATGGTCTACGCGCTGCGCGAACCCGGCCCCGAGGCGGCGCGGCTGCGTGAGCTGCTGGTCGGGCCCATCGACGACGACGACGCGGTGGCCGAGGCGCTGGCGTTGCTGCGGGCGTCGCCGGGCATGACCAAGGCCAAGCACTCGCTGCAGGACTACGCGGCGCAGGCCCACCAGGAGCTGGCCCTGTTGCCGGACGTCCCCGGCCGCCACGCCCTGCAGACGCTGGTCGACTACACCATCAGCCGGCACGGCTAGGGGCGATCGCGAAGTCCTGTGGAACCAACGGGACCATCTCGGGCGTTCAATGAGCTGTAATCGGCAATAACGCGCGCCCCCGAGTGTTCCAAGGAGGACACCGATGACCTGGCATCCGCATCACAACACGTTCAAGACGTTCGCGTTGCTGGTTGGCATGTCCGCGTTGATCGTGTTCGTCGGTTCGCTGTTCGGCCGGACCGCGATGTTCCTCGCGGTGCTGTTCGCCATCGGCATGAACGTCTACACGTACTACAACAGCGACAAGCTGGCGCTGCGGGCGATGCGCGCGCAGCCGGTGTCGGAGGTGCAGGCGCCGGCGATGTACCGGATCGTGCGTGAGCTGGCCACCGCCGCGCACCAGCCGATGCCCCGGCTGTACATCAGCGACACCAACGCGCCCAACGCGTTCGCGACCGGGCGCAACCCCCGCAACGCGGCGGTCTGCTGCACCACGGGCATTTTGGACATCCTCACCGAGCGCGAGCTGCGCGCCGTGCTGGGGCACGAACTTTCGCACGTCTACAACCGCGACATCCTGATCTCGTGCATCGCTGGCGCGCTGGCGTCGGTGATCACCGCGCTGGCCAACATGGCGATGTTCGCCGGCATGTTCGGCGGTAACGACCGCGATGGCGAGAATCCCTTTGCGCTGCTGCTGGTTTCGTTGCTCGGTCCGATCGCCGCGACCGTGGTGCGGCTGGCGGTGTCGAGGTCACGCGAATACCAGGCGGACGAATCGGGCGCGGTGCTGACCGGCGACCCGCTGGCGCTGGCGTCGGCCCTGCGCAAAATCTCCGGCGGGGTCCAGGCCGCCCCGCTGCCGCCGGAGCCCCAGCTGGCCAGCCAGGCGCACCTGATGATCGCCAACCCCTTCCGGGCGGGCGAGCGGATCGGATCGCTGTTTTCGACGCACCCGCCGATCGAGGACCGTATCCGCCGGCTGGAGGAAATGGCCGGACGCTAGCCCGAGTCCGCACGTACCATCGGATTTGGAGGGTGATGGCGATGACTGAACCCAATTCGATGGATATTCACGAAGCCGGGCTGGCGCTGGATCTGCCCGACTTGATCTTCGAGACGCGCGCCGGTGCCGGCATGAATCAGGCCCAATTGGCCGAGGCGCTGGGCACCACCCGCGAAGCCGTCGCCGCGTGGGAGGACGGGACCGAGGTGCCCCGCGTGGACGTGCTGGAACGGCTGGCGCAGGTGTGCGGCAAGCGGTTACACATCCGCATCGACGTCGACTGACCGTTGCGCGCCCCTTGTGCCCGAGCCGGGTCGGGCCGGAAACCAGTTACGCTGCGGCCTCGGGCCTTTGCGCGTCGACCAGCGGTTCGTCCGCGTCGCGACGACCCGTTTCGATCACGCCCTGAATGTGAACCGTCCCGCCCGTCGCCTCATGCTGTTGCTGCCAGTCGGTAATCGTCTGGTGCGCAGCGTGATCGAGGTAATGCACCGCAATGGCCACGGTCGCCGTCGCGCCCTGCGGGACCGACGCGAGCATCCGCGTCAGCCTCGGCAGCGCCAGGAAGGTGCATGCCGCGCCCTGGATGCTCACCCGCCATTCGTCGTCCACCGGCGTGGCTTCGATCTTGGCCCGGATCACCCGCCAGCCGGTCAGCGTGATGGCCAGCGCGAGCCCGATCATCACCCCGTGCAGCAGGTTGAGGAAGATGACGCAGACGGCCGTCACGACGTACACCGCGAGATCGCCGTGCTTCATTGCGGTTTCGATGTGTGCCGGCTTCAGCAGCTGAATCCCGATCACGATGAGCAGACCGGCGAGGGCGGCGGTCGGGATCTTTTCGACCAGCCCCGCGAACGGGATGGTGAACAACAGGATCCAGACGCCGTGCATGATCGCCGAGGCGCGAGATTTGGCCCCCGCGTTGACATTTGTGGAGCTGCGCACGATGACCCCGGTTACCGGGAGCCCGCCGATGCTGCCCGACAGGATGTTGGCGGCGCCCTGTCCCACCAGCTCGCGGTTGAAATCGGTGCGTGGCCCGTTGTGCATCCGGTCAACCGACACCGCCGACAGCAGGCTCTCGACGCTGGCGATGAGCGCCACCGTGATCACCCCGATCGCGACCGCGCCCCAGTTGCCGTGGGGAAGCTCGGGTAACTGCAGCGCATCCAGCGGTGACCCCTCGAGGTTGATCCGGCGCACGTGGAACGGGAAGGCCACCGAGATCACCGTCACCGCCACGATGGCGACCAGCGGACCCGGAACGCGGCGCACCTTGGCCGGAACCCATCGCCACGCCACCAGGATGACGATGACCAGCACCCCCAGGATCACGCCCGGGCGGTGCGCGCCGATGATCTGGCCGGGCAGCCCGATGAGGTTGTGCCAGGCCGTGCTCTTGGACTTCCCACCGAGCAGCACGTGCGCCTGCTGCAGGGCGATCGTGATGCCGATGCCGGCCAGCATCGCGTGCACGACGACCGGCGAGATCGCCAGGGCCGCGCGCGCAACCCGGCTGAGCCCCAGCAGCACCTGCACGACTCCGGCGGCAACCGTGATCAAGCACGTTATGCCCCAACCGAAATCGGACACCAGGCCGGCGACAATCACCGTCAGCCCGGCCGCGGGGCCACTGACCTGCAGCGGGGAGCCACCCAACGAGCCCACGACGATCCCGCCGACGATCGCGGCGATCAGGCCGGCGAGCACCGGCGCGTTGGACGCGATCGCGATCCCCAGCGATAGGGGCAGTGCGACCAGGAAGACCACGAGTGATGACGGCAGATCGTGCCGGATGACGCCCCGCAGCCGATCGATGCGCGGCCGGTCCTGTTCAACGTTGTGCATCGGTCGCGTCCCTCGTTAGGTGTTAGCGGGGGATGTCCGATATCCATCCCATATTTGGTCTAGTTACCTCTTCGTAACGTGTTGGCGTACAGACGATTACGCCGGGCCGACCCGCAGGATCGCGCCCGGAAACTCCTGGTCGCCTGGAACGACGGTATTTTGCTGGCAAACGCCGGTCAAGCCGACGGGCCCTGCCCATAGAGAACGCAAAGATTTGAATTCCCTGGCCTCGAAGAACCAGTTCAGAAGCCCGAGCCGTGCACCTCATGGCCGGGAACCTCGGCGATCAGGCCCCGATAGGCCTGCTCGACCGACGAGCCGTGGTTGATCACCGCGTCGACCTCGCGCGCGATCGGCATGGTGAGGCCGAACTCGTTGGCAAACTCCATGATCACGCTCGCGGCCTTGACGCCCTCGGCGACCTGGTTCATCGAGGCGATGATCTCGTCGATCGGCTTGCCGGCCCCCAGCTGCTCACCGACGTGTCGATTCCGGCTGCGCTGGCTGGTACAGGTGACGATGAGGTCGCCCAGCCCGGCCAGGCCCGGGAAGGTATCCGGGTTGCCGCCCAGGGCGACGCCCAGCTTGGTCATCTCGCGCAGCGCGCGGGCGATCACCAGCGCGCGGGTGTTCTCCCCGATGCCCAGCGAGTAGCCCATCCCGACCGAGATGGCGTAGACGTTCTTCAGCGCCCCGGCCATCTCGACCCCGATGACGTCATCGGTGGTGTACACGCGGAAGCGCCGGGTGCGGAACAGGCCCGACAGCCGGGTCGCCAGATGCTGGTCCGGCATCGCCAGCACCGCCGCGGCCGCGTAGCCCTCGCCGACCTCGCGCGCGATGTTCGGCCCGGCCAGGATGCCGGCGGGGTGGCCGGGCAGGGTCTCCTCGATGATCTGCGACATCCGCATGTTGGTGCCCTGCTCGAGTCCCTTGACGAGCGACACCACCGGCACCCACGGCCGCAGCTCCTTGGCCAGCTCGCTCAGCACGCCCCGAAAGCCGTGCGAGGGAACGCCCATCACCACGACATCGGCGGAGTTCGCCGCCTCGGCGAAGTCGGTCGTGGCGCGCAAAGTGTCGCTCAGCACGACGTCGTTGCCGAGGTACCGGCTGTTGCGGTGGTTCTCGTTGATGTCGTCGGCGGTCGCCTCGGAGCGCACCCACTGCAGCGTCGGACCGCGACGCGCGCAGATTGATGCCACGGTGGTGCCCCAGGAACCGCCACCGAGGACAACGACTTTGGGTTCGCGCTTCTCAGATGCCATGGCGATCAGCGTATTGCGGACACCTGCGATTTAGTAGCAGTTCACGAACACTCAGATTGGCTAGCCGGCCAGCGGTGCCCGGTCGTCGACGCGGCCGAACACCATCGCCTCCTCGATCCGGTCGAACCGGTAGTCGAGGGCGTCGGCCAGATAGTTCTGCCGCACGTTCCAGGGCCGCTTGGTGCCCGACTTCGGCAGCATGTGCACCGAGCGCAGCACGTAGCCGGCGTTGATGTCCCACGACGGCTTCTCGGCCATCGGCTCGTTGCCGCGATGCGGGGCGGCGCGGGTGTAGCCGTGAGAAGCCATGTGTTCCATCAGCTTTGCCGTGGCGCGGGCGGTGATGTCGGCGCGCAACGTCCACGAGGCGTTGGTGTAGCCCACGCACCAGAACAGGTTCGGCACGTCTTCGAGCATGTGCGCTTTGTAGACGAAGCGGTCGCTGGTCTTGATCTCGGTGCCGTCCAGGCTGATCGCCGCCCCGCCGAGCGCCTGCAGCTGCAGCCCGGTGGCGGTGACGATGATGTCGGCGTCGAGGTGCCCGCCAGATTTCAGCGCGATGCCGGTCGCGTCGAAATGGTCGATGTGGTCGGTGACCACCTCGGCGCCACCCGCGCTGATGGCGTTGTACAGGTCGGCGTCGGGGATCAGGCACATCCGCTGGTCCCACGGGTTGTAGCGCGGCTTGAAGTGGGTGTCGACGTCGTAGCCGGCGGGCAGGCTGCTGATCGCCTTGCGCCGCAGCAGCCATCGCACCAGCCCCGGCGCCTTGCGGGACAACGCGAAGAACACCGCCTCGGTCAGGGCGCTGTACAAGCGGATGACGAGATGAGCCGGCTTGCGGGGCAACAGCTTTCGAGCGATCGCGGCAACGGTGCCGTACTTGGACGCCGAAATGAGATAGGTCGGCGAGCGCTGCAGCATGGTGACTTTCGCGGCGCGGTCCGACAGCGACGGCAGCAGCGTGACCGCGGTGGCCCCGCTGCCGATCACCACGACTTTCTTGCCCGCGTAATCCAGGTCTTCGGGCCAGTGCTGCGGGTGCACCACGGTGCCCTCGAACTGCTCGATGCCGGGGAATTCGGGGGTGTAGCCCTCGTCGTAGTTGTAGTAGCCGCTGCCGAAGAACAGGAAGCGGCCGCGGTACAGCTTGCGCGCGCCATCCTGCTCGACGGTGACCGTCCAGGTGTCGGTGGCGGAGTCCCAGTCGGCCGAGCGCACGTAGCTGTTGAACCGGATGTGCCGGTCGATGCCGTACTTGCGCGCGGTGGCGGCCAGATACTCGCGGATGTGCACGCCGTCGGCGACGCCCTCTCTGCGCGTCCACGGCTCGAACGGGAAGGACAGCGTGAAGATGCTGCTGTCGGAGCGCACCCCCGGATAGCGGAACAGGTCCCACGTCCCGCCGATCTGCGCGCGCCGCTCCAGGACGGTGTACGTCAGGTTCGGGTTGCGCTCGGTGATCCGATAGGCCGCGTCGATGCCGGAGATGCCGGCGCCGACGATGATCACGTCGGAGTATCCGGCGTCGGTCGCGCCGCTATCGGCGGCTTCCTGGGGAGTCACGGTCATCGTGAACCTCGCTCAAATTGTGGGACTCGCCACCAGCCTAGAGACCCACCGGTTGGTCGGGCTAGAAACTCGCGAATCCGCGCGACGGCGCGCCAACCGCGCCGGTCAGCGGTAGTTGACGAACTGCAGCGCAACATCCAGGTCGGCCTGCTTGAGCAGAGCTTGGACGGCCTGCAGGTCGTCGCGCTTTTTGCTGGTGACCCGGATTTCCTCGCCCTGGATCTGCGTCTTGACGGACTTGGGGCCGTCGTCGCGGATCAGCTTGGTGATCTTCTTGGCGTTCTCGCTGCTGATCCCCTGCTTGAGGGTGCCGTTGATCTTGTAGGTCTTGCCCGAGGCCTGCGGTTCGCCGGCGTCGAAGGCCTTCATCGAGATGTCGCGGCGGATCAGCTTCTCCTTGAAGACGTCGACGGCCGCCTTGACGCGTTCCTCGGTGGACGACGTCAGCTCGATTGCCTCGTCGCCCTTCCAGGCGATTGTGGTGTCGGTGCCGCGGAAGTCGAATCGGGTGGCCAACTCCTTGGCCGCCTGGTTGAGCGCGTTGTCGACCTCCTGGCGATCCACTTTGCTGACGATGTCGAACGATGAGTCCGCCATGCGTTCCGTCCCTTCACTCGGTGATAGGCGTTTGTGCTTTGTCTACTCGCTCGTTGTAACCTGTCTGGCGGCAGGTTGCCCGAGCGGCCAATGGGAGCGGACTGTAAATCCGTCGCGAAAGCTTCACAGGTTCGAATCCTGTACCTGCCACCACACGTCAGCCGGCGTTTCTGGCTGCCGGAACACGCTTGGGTGCGTGGCTGGTGCGCAGTCGGTACGCAATAGCTGCGGCAGTCTCCCGACTCGCTTAACCCTTTGCCTTCGAACCGTGCCGATCCTTCCACTGACAAGTTGCGATCCAAACTCGTAGATCGTCGAACCGAACGTCGCGCAGCGGAACGTCAGTCACTGCGACGCGGCGCTGGGCGCGGGCGCAGCCCGGTCTCGAACTGCTTAGCTTGAACCTACGGGCATGTCATTCAGGAAACAGGACTGAAACCTGAACGAATGTCCCCTTGGTTCAAGATAGCTTGCACGGTTGAGCACGTCATTCAGGAAATTGGCTTAAACTTGAATGGTGGACGTTGAGGCGGTACGTCAGTCCCCCATTGGGGAGTTGGTACCAATCAGTGGGACTGACCCGCGAACAATGACGCCCTGGGAGTACTGGGCCTACCTACCTAGCGCACTTCCCCAACTGCCTCACTTGACACCAAGAGCGATCTCACTGTCCGCGAAGGCCGGAGCCGCCGTCGCACGCCTCGACGAAGCTGTAGCCCGGCTGCCTAGACCCGAAATTCTCGTACGACCAATCATCAGGAAAGAAGCACGAAGCACATCAGCGCTGGAAGGCACATATGCGACTTTCGAGGAAGTCCTCGAGGCCGACTTCCTCGAAGACCAGCAGATGTCGTCCGAGCAGCGGGAAGTCCGCAACTTTGTCGAGGCGACCGAGTCCGCCGTAATTAGCATCCAAGACCGCCGCATCACCCGCTCCTTCCTGGGCGAACTGCAGCGCATGATCGTAAAAAAAACCCCCGGCGACACGCCAGACGCCGGCGACATCAGGCCACATCAGGTCGCAATCGGCCCCAAGGACAAACCCATCGAGGAAGCCCGGTTCGTCCCATGCCCTCCGGGAGCTCAACTCGAAGCTGGTGTTAAGGACTGGGAGAGCTGGATCGCGGCAGAGTCGGATCTACTGATAATCGCGAAGGTGGCGATCGCCCACTACCAGTTCGAAACATTGCACCCATACGGTGACGGGAACGGCCGGCTTGGCCGACTCATATCCATACTGCAACTGATGAAGGAAGGCGAGCTGCGCTGGGCAGTCCTGAACATCGCACCTTGGTTCGAGGCCCACCGAGACCTCTACCAAGAAGGACTGCTGCAGCTAACGCTTACCGGGGATTTCAGTACGTGGGTCGAGTTATTTGCGCACGCAGTGGAAATGCAAGCGCGCGAAGGCCTGCAGAAAATCCAGGAGTTGCTCGCCCTCCGCGATCAGATGGTTGCCACGCTGCGCGCGGGCGGACTGCGCGGATCGGCTATCGAGATCGCAGAGATACTCATCGGCTACCCCGTAATTGATGTCCGCACAGCCAGCCGACTCATTAACAAAACCTTCGAGGCGAGCAACGTCGCCATCGCCAAGCTGGTCGAGCACGGCATCTTGCAAGAGATCACAGGACGGTCGCAGAATCGGCTATTCGGCTGCGTCCAGGCGGCGTACACCATCACCAAGTAGGCCAGCAGAGCAGCGGCGGCAGACGCGCAATGGTTACGCCGGCACGGCCCCGAAAACGGGCCGCCGAGGGGGCTTTTGAGCTGCCTTCGGGCGATCCGGTTCCGGGGACATCTGCCCGGTCCGCTCGTGGGGTTGTGATTTGACGTTGCCGAAAGCCCGATCTAAATGTACGAATGTCAAACAATCCGGCTGAAACACGCACGGCCGCAATCCTTCCCACGGCGCGTTTTCGCGCGTAGCGTTGTATTACCTGGGAAAGGTGGTTTGCCCATGAGTGTCACATCTGACATCGCCAAGGCCACCGGACTGTTCCAACAAGGCGTCGACCTGATGGACTCTGCAGATAGCGTGGGCGGCCTCGAAGTCGCACGAAACATGATGCAGGACGCTATGTTCGAACTATTAGACGTGAAAGTAATTCTTCGGGCCAGCGATCCCATGGCG
Source organism: Mycobacterium sp. MUNTM1 (assembly GCF_054660795.1). Classification (NCBI taxonomy): domain Bacteria; kingdom Bacillati; phylum Actinomycetota; class Actinomycetes; order Mycobacteriales; family Mycobacteriaceae; genus Mycobacterium; species Mycobacterium sp. MUNTM1. Next base: position 38,865 of record NZ_BAAGDE010000007.1, on the reverse strand, counting down.
GCGCGACTGGAACAAACGGTGCGGCGCGGGAATGTCTATCTCGATCGCCTCGACATTTTCATCGCTGAAGCGACGGGCTGAGCCCTTTCTGACGGACCCTGACCGAGACGGCACCCCGGCGCTGACTCCTCCCAACCCAACCCCGGCGTCGGGGTGTCCCGCTGTGCGCATTACCGACACTCGTTGTGTCCGAGGCCTGTCCGAGACCTTTCGCTAAGGCCCGCAAGGCTGAAACCCTGCCGGCGTTCGGGGACACCCAAACCCACGTGCAGGCTGGGGTGTCCGAAATCGCCTCGGCTACAAGCGGATCAGACCGACCGGCGCCTCACTCGGGGCGATCACACCCGCCGCCCGCCCGCGCTGACGGCCGCCAGCGTGGCCTCGTCCCGGCTGGGGGCGGGTTCGCGGTCCGGGACGTCGGCATTGTCGATCGCCTGGCTGCGGCCCAGGGCGACGGTGGCCGCCGCCATTGCCGCCACCGCGACGGCGAGGACGAGCGCCGTCAGGTCGCCCACCGCCAGGTGCTCGCCGAGTACGACAACCCCGAGCGCGACGGCAACCACCGGTTCACCCACCAGCATGATCGGCACTGACGCCTGCAGCGCACCGGCGTGAAAGGCCGAGTTCTGCACGACCGTCACCGTCACGGCCAGCGCAACCAGCACATACGGGGCGGGGACGGTCATGAGCGCATGCCATCCGCCGACCGAATAGCGGTGGGTGCAGACCTTCGTGACGACCGCGATCATGCCGAGCAGGATCGCCACCGCGACACCCAGCAGCGAGGCCCGCACCCGGCCCGCGGCGCGGTGGGCGGCAACGACGCAGGCGATCACCGACGGCACGGTGATCGCCAGCGCCAACGTCCACGCCGGAATCGGGGGACGGCTGTGGCCCTCGCGGGGCTGGCCCACCAGCAGGAAGACCGCCAGCGCGGCCGTCAGCAGCATCGCCCAGCCCCACTGGGCCCGACTGATGCGCTGGTGGCACAGCGCCGCGCTCAACGGCAGCGCGAACAGCAGCGACGACACCAGCAGCGGCTGGACGAGCAGCAGCGACCCGTGCGCCAGCGCCACGGCCTGAAACACGTAGCCGGCGACTGCGGCAAACGTTCCCGCCCACCACAGCGGTTGGCGGGCCAGCGTCGTCGCCATCGCCGCCGACATGGCCTCATCACCCGGAACGCGGTGGGTGGCCCGCTGGCGGACCACGATTCCCACCGCCGCCCAGAACGCGGAAAGCAAAGCCGAGAAGATCGCAACCGCGTGCGTCGTCACCCACCCCATGCCCTGAGGGGTACCCCTGACCTCGGCGGGGTTAACTTGCTCTTTCGGCGCCGGCCTGTCTCGCCTTACGCTGGGTGGCCGGCGGGAAGTTCGTCCCGATCGGCGGATCGAAAGGAAACATGCTGCGTAGCAAGGTATTCACCATAGCGGCGGTCGTCGCGGCCATCGCGTCAGCGGCGCTGACACTGCTGCCCTGGATCGACTTGAGCCACTTGGGTTTTCCCATCCGGTGGAACGGTCTCGGCATATACGACGGAGAGGATGCCGATCACTACGGCCCCTTGCTCAGCGGGATGGTGAACAGCACGCCGGGTTGGATCGTGCTGATCGCCGCGATCGCCGCCGCCGCCACGTTGCTGGCCGCATCGCGGGCGCGCTGGCTCGGCCTGGTCGCATGCGGCTGCGCTGCGGTCGCATTCGTCACCGCGGTCCTGTGCTGGCTGTATCCGGCATTGCTGGTCGACGGCACCAAGCACGAGATGGGGGCGTCCGGGCTGGCGGATCGGGAGTTCGTGAATTCCAGCGCACTGCTCGCTGAGGCCGCGGTCACCGCCGTGCTGGTGGTCTGCACTGTACTCGCCGTCTTCGGTGCGAAAAACGTTGCCAGCGAAGGTGATTGAATCCCTGAGCGGTGAGCGCCTGGTAAGATCGTCGAGGTCGCCGCGATGAAACTCGCGATAACCGTGGGAGTTTGCGTTGTCGCCGCGTCGGTGCTCGCGCCGGTGGCGACCGCGGATCCCCCGCCATTTCCGGATTTGAGCGACTTCCACGCCGTCAACGCCCGCGACTACGAAACCTACGCAACCTACGGAATTCAAGGCGTGCAATTCGCCACCCCGGGCGGCTACCGGTGCCGGATGGACACAAATTTCAAGGCATCACGGCAGATGGTGGACTGCTGGGGCGCGCTGCCTGGGACCGCCCAAAATCATGTCGGGTTGATCACCCAATCGAAGCAGACAACCGCCGCGATGTTGTCCGACGTGGATCTGTCCTCGATGGAGCAGTACGACTTCCGGCCCAGCGAGGGACCATCGGGGGTCATCGACCCCAAGGACTACAAACCGTTAGCGCCACACAACAAGGTGAGCTATGCCGGATTCACCTGCGGCGTGGATCCGGTTACGACAGCATGCGAGTCAGACGACCCGTCCAGCCAGCACGGATTTGTCCTTTCCCCACAAGGCAGCCGGACTTTCTAGGAGACATCGGCATCAATCAGCGTTGCTGGCACCAGGTTTCGATGTGAGCGTGGCGAGCGCCGCGCCGAGCGGCGGGCCGGTGGCCGCGATCGAGGCGATCAGCACGAGCCGTCCCGGTGCGCTGTTGACCATGCCGATGAGCTCGTGCCCATGGTGCCCGCCGTGTCTTTCATCAGCGCACAGTGCGAACCGGGCGGGGGTTGATCAACCTTCCTTGGGCCACAAGCGATCCGTGTTGCTTGAGGCGCTGAGTGCGGATGTTGACCTCGTAGCTGAGGATTTCCTCGATCTGTCCCAGTTGCTCGCTGAGGTACCAATACAGATCGTCGATGTCCCGGCAGATGACAATCGCCACCAGGTTTTTGGTCCCACTAACGGCGCCGGCGAATGCGATGTGGTGGTGCGCCGCGATACGCTCGCCCACGCGGTGGATGTCGCGGGGCGCCAACGTGAGCCACAGCATCGCGCTGAGCCGGTGGCCGAGCCGTTCCGGTAAGAGGTCGACGTCGTAGAGCAGCGCACCGCAGGCTTCCAGCGCCGCGATTCGCCGCCCGACTCGGGCCACCGACCAGCCGGCGCGTGCGGCGAGTTTCGGTTGTGACGTCCGGCCGTCCTCGGCGAGCGCCTCGAAGATCGGGCGGTCTTCGGCGCTGGGCAAGCACTGTTGAGCGCTTGGCACCGGGCCGGTCCGCTCAGCCAGGATCTCTGCGGCTTGCCGATCGGTGAGCGTGTGGCCGTAGCCGGTCCACGGCGCGCTTGCGGGCTGCCCGAACGAATGCAGCAGCAGATCGATAGTGATCTCGGTGACCGATGTTGTTCGCGGTAGCAGGTGCAGGAGATCGTCACGAGTGTCACCCACCGGTGCACGGATGACGCAGACCAGATCAGTCCATCCCGCCAGCACGTTGGCGTGGGACACGTCTGGCCGGCGTACCAGGGCGTCGGCCAGCTTCTGTATGCGTTCGGGTGCGGCCCGCATCCGGCACACCCAACTCCCTTCGCCGTCGACCCACCGGTTCTCCAGGCCGACAACGCGCACCACGCCGTCGCGGCGCAGTCGGTGGTAGCGCCGCGCCACTGTCTGCTCGGTGGCCTCGACGACGGCGGCGATCCGGCGAAACGACACGCGCGGAGCCAACTGCAACGCATGCAGAATCTGCGCGTCCAACTCGTCGAGCACAAAGAAAAGTATGCGCTAACCCCGGCCTGGATGAAGACTTCTCACCTAATTCGCCGCAACGATCGTAATTTCGGCGGTGGCGCTGTGAGGCTAGGGACCCATGGAGCTGACAGGCAACACCGTTTTGGTCACCGGTGGTGGCAGCGGGATCGGTCGCGGACTGGCCGAAGCCCTGCATCGGGCGGGCAACCAGGTTGTGATCGCCGGGCGCCGTCGCGACGTGCTGGAAGCCGTCGCCGCCGCCAACCCGGGCATCGCATACCGTCACTTGGACCTGGCGGAGGCGGACAGCATCAACCAGTTGGCCATCGAACTGACCGGCAGCTACCCGGATCTGAACATCCTGGTGAACAACGCGGGGGTCATGCGCACCGAGGACCTGTCGACCGGCGATGCCGCCCCAGCCGAAATCGCCGAGCAGACCGTTGCGGTCAATCTGTTGGGCCCGATCCGGCTCACCGCGGCACTGCTCCCCACCCTGCTGTTGCAACCGCGCGCCGCAATCGCCAACATCACCTCCGCTTTGGCGTTCGTCCCCAGAGCGGTCGTGCCGACTTACTCAGCGTCCAAGGCGGGCCTGCACGCCTACACCCAGTCGCTTCGCCACCAATTGCGGCACACTCCGGTCCAGGTCATCGAGATCATCCCGCCGCGGGTCGAGACCGACATGCTCGCCCAGCAGGGCGGCGGGCAGGGCGCGATGTCGTTGAATGCCTTTGTTGCCGAGACGATGTCGCTGTTGCACAGCCAGCCTCACGCTGCAGAGATCGTGGTCGATGCCGCTCAACGGGTGCGATTCGCCGCCCGCGACGGGCACTACGACGACGTCTTCACGGCAATCAACCCGTAAGGAGCGATCACCATGCACATCGGAATCGGACTGCCCAGCCATATCGCGCACGCGTCGGGGCCGTTGACCGCCGAGTGGGCGCGCCGAGCCGAACAGCGGGGCTTCGCCGAACTCGCCGCGATAGACCGGCTCGTCTACGAAAGCCTCGACTCGGTCGTCGCGATGGCTGTGGCCGCGGGCGCAACCACAGACATCGGCCTGATGACCAACGTGCTGCTGGCTCCGCTGTACCCCGCGGCGGTGCTGAGCAAGCAAGTCGCCACCCTCGCCGACGCATCTGGCGGGCGGCTCACCCTCGGCCTTGGTGTCGGGAGCCGAGCCGACGACTACGCCGCCGCCGTCGTGGACTATCGGCGGCGCGGGCGCATCCTCGACGAGACCGTGGCCGTGTTGCGCGACACGTGTGCAGGCCGGACCGTTACGGGCGACAAGCCGTTGACCCCAGCGGCGGTGCGGATTCCCATCCTGTTCGGCGGCCGAGCGGACGCGACAATCCGTCGCGCGGCCACGATCGGTGACGGCTGGACCGCGGGAGCGTTGCGCGACTACGCCAACCAGGCTGCGTTCGCCGACCGGGTGCGCGCGGCATGGACAGAGGCGGGCCGTGCGGAGCGCCCGCGGCTTCAGGCCAGTGTCAACTTCGCCTTCGGTGATGCCGCCACAGTCGCTGCGGGTCGTGCCCACCTGCACCGCTACTACGGCTTCAAGCCTGACTATGCCGCGCTCAACGCAGCCGACATGATCAGCTCGGCCAACGAGGCGGCCCAGACCGTGCGCGCCTATCGCGACCTGGGCTTCGACGGACTCATGTTCCACCCGTGCGTCGCCGAGATCGATCAGATCGACCACCTAGCCGAGGCGGTTCTGTCATGACCTTCTTTGAAACACAGGGCATCTCGCTGTACTACGAGACGTACGGGGATTCGGGCGATCCGCCCGTGCTCTTGCTGTCCGGCCTGGCCGGCGTCGGCGCCAGCTGGAGCAACCAGATCAGCCGATTCGCCTCCCGATTTCACGTCATCGTCCCCGACCAGCGCGGGACCGGACGGACCAGCCGCACGGATGTCGGCCACTCGACCGAACAACTCGCCGCCGACATGGCCAGCCTCGTCGATCACCTACATGTCGGTCCAGTACATGTCGTCGGAGCCTCCACCGGCGGAGCCATCGCGCAATACATGGCGCTGGATCACCCGCATACCGTTGCCACCCTGACTCTCGTGGCCTCCTTCGCCCGCTTCGATGCCTACCTGCGGCGCGAGTTCGCGGCGCGACGCAGAATGGCTGCCGAGTGGGACCGAGAGTCGTTGCTTTCGGCCTATTCGCTGTTCTTGTTCTCCCCAACGTTTTTCCGCTGCCACCCGGAGAAAGTTGCGGCCTGGATCGAACGGGCGGCCGCGGTGCCGATGCAGCAAGGCGACATCGACATCTCATTACGGCGCATCGACATGATCGCGGCCCACGACACGCTGTCACGACTCGGGTGCATCGTGCAGCCGACGCTGGTGATCTGCGGTGCAGACGACTTCTGCACGCCGCTGCCGCTCTCCCAGGAGATCGCGAGCCGAATCCCGCACGCCGAGTTGGTGATACCCGCTTGCGGGCACTTCGTCGAGCATGAGCTCGATGACCAGTTCTTCGGACTCGTCTCCCGATTCATCGAGCAGCGCAAGGCCTGACCGAAATCAACTCAGGCGCCCGGCGACGATGCCGCAGCGCGGATCTGGTTGGCAACCTTTGCCGCGCCGCCGTGCGTGCTTGCGCGATCCGGCGGTCGTCTTACAAAACGTAGTACGCTATAGCCATGGCTGACACGATTACCTTCCGGCCGGACGCAGATACATCGAAGGCGCTGGAGGTCTTGACCAGAGATGGCACGGCTGTGTCCGCAGCCGTTCGAGCTGCTCTCATCGAAGCCGCACGACGGAAGGCCAGCGCGGCGATTCGCGCCGAGGCCGAAACGCTCGCTGAAGACGAGGCCGATCGCGCCGAGGCCATCCAGGTGCTGCGCGATATGGAGACGCTGCGTGCGCGGTGAGGTCTTCCAGTTGCATGCCCCGCGGGGGAGTCGTGGTCGCGAGCAGTCGGGTTCCCGCTACGCCGTCGTCGTCCAGTCAGATCAACTGCCTTTGTCTACCTGGCTCGTTGCCCCGACGTCTACGTCGGCTCGTGCCGCCAGCTTTCGACCCGAGGTTGAAATCGGCGGCGTAAGCACCCGCGTCCTTGCCGAGCAGGTCGCGGCGGTCGACCCAGGCCGGCTCGGCAAAAGCGTCGGGTTGCTCAGCGTCGACGAGATGCGCCGCGTTGATGCGGCGCTGCGCATCGTCCTCGATCTCTGAGCGCGCCACCGTCGCGTCGGATGAAAATAGTTGGCGCACAGGGCAATGCGCATCGTTTACTGGTAATCACCCATATTCGAGCACTGCATATCCGCCTAGGCCATCCGCACTAGCGAACCAGCCGTCGCGCTAGGCGGGGTGCAGGCTGACGGGGATGCCGGAGTAGATGCCGCAGACCGAGGTGCAGACGCGGCAGAAGCTACGCACCGTTTGCATACTCCGGTAACGTACTCTCGCTGTTCGAGAAGGCCTATCGCATTTTCGAGAATGGCCATGCCTTTTTGGCCAATGACACTCTCCGCAAAAGGCACCTGCGGTTAGGCGACCCTTAGTTATCCTCGGGGCGGACCGGGTTGGACGAACGCAGTCGTACCAGAGGAGTAATCAGGGGTGACCGAGACAACCGCGCAGCCGGTGACGGCCGAATTCGACGATCGACCGCCGGTGTCACTGCGAACGCGTGGCCGTTGGCTGCGGTGGGGGCTGCTGTCGGTGTGGGGTCCCGGGCTGGTGGTGATGCTGGCCGACACCGACGCCGGGTCGCTGATCACCGCGTCGCAGTCCGGCGCCCAGTGGGGCTACCGGATGGTGCTGCCGCAGCTGATCTTGATGCCGGTCCTCTACGTCGTGCAGGAGATGACCGTGCGGCTGGGCATCGTCACCAAGCGCGGCCACGGCGCGCTGATCCGGGAGCGGTTCGGCCGCGGCTGGGCGTGGTTGTCGGCGTTCACCCTGTTCGCCTCGGCGATCGGGGCGTTGCTGACGGAATTCGCCGGCGTGGCCGGCGTCGGTGAGCTGTTCGGCGTCTCACGCTGGGTGAGCATCCCGGTCGCGACCGTCGCGCTGCTGGCACTGGCGCTGACGGGTAGCTACCGGCGGGTCGAGCGCATCGGCCTCGTCGTCGGCGCGGCCGAACTGGCGTTCCTGGTAGCCATGGTGATGGCCCGGCCGGATCCGAAGGCACTGATGCACGGCCTGACGTCGATGCCGCTGGGCAACTCGTCGTATCTGTTGTTGGTCGCGGCCAACGTCGGCGCGGTCATCATGCCGTGGATGATCTTCTACCAGCAGGGCGCGGTGGTCGATAAGCGGTTGTCGGAGAGCACGATTCGCCAGGCCCGGTACGACACCGCCTTCGGCGCGGTGCTGACCCAGCTGATCATGATCGCGGTGGTGATCACCATGGCCTCCACGATCGGCAAGCGCGGCGGCGGGGCGGAGCTGGAGACCGTCGGCCAGATCGCCCAATCGTTGACGCCCTACCTGGGTCACGTCGGCGGGACGGTGCTGTTCGGCCTGGGCATGCTGGGTGCGGCGCTGGTGGCCGCAATCGTCGCCTCGCTGGCCGGTGCGTGGGGGCTCGCGGAGGTGTTTGGCTGGAAGCACACGCTCAACGAGCGGCCCAGCCGCGCCACCGCCAAGTTCTACCTCACCTATGGGCTCGCCCACATCGTGGGCGCGGTGCTGGTGCTGGCCAGTGTCGACCTGGTCAACCTGGCCGTCGATGTCGAGGTGATGAACGCGCTGCTGCTACCGATCGTGCTGGGCCTGCTGCTGGCGCTGGAGGCCAGGGCGCTGCCCGAGCAGTGGCGCATGCAGGGGTTGCACAAACACCTCACCCGCGCACTGTGTTTCGTGACCATCGGCTTCGGCCTTTACATGGTTCCGCAGGCGCTCGGCGTGTTCTGAGCGCGAAATCTCAGAACCAAGGCCCGGGGTAGTGGCCGTCCTGGTCTTGCACCATGACGATCTCCTTGCACTCGCCGTTGGACCCCGGCGCCGTCTCGCCACGGCACACGAGGGTCCATCCGGAGATCCTCTCGAAGGGGCGTAGCGACCAGTTCGGCGCGACGGGATCGGTCGCGGGCAAAGCGATTACCGAGAATGTCCCGCCGGCGCCGGTGATGTAGAGGTGGTCTTCGAAAAATGCCAGCTTGGCGATCGACATCTTCTTGGCGTCGTCCCGGTTCTTCTGGAAATCCCACTGCTGACTGCGCAGGTTCCACACGCCGAAGCCGAACTGCGAGGTGTCCGAGCCGTGGCCGTCGACGAACAGTTTCCCATCGGACAGCGCCGCGCTCAGCCCGCCGCCCGAGATCCGGTCGGAATCGCCGATCTTGATGATGGACTTGGCGTTGAGGTCGTAAAACATCGTCGACAGCACCGGGGGGTTGTACGAGTCCCAGTGCGTGATCTTCACCAGTTTGTTTGGGCCGTCGGTCAATTCGGCGTCGACGGATTGCACGTCATTGTCCTGGTAGATCGCGTCCCCGCTGGGCAGGCGCAGCTCGGCGCCGGACGTCTTCGAAGGCTCGGTGTTGCGCTGGAACGCCAGAACGTCCTGCCAGACCCGGCCGGGCTGCGGGTCGTTCCACATCATCGACAGGTCGCCGCCGGACAGGACCACGGTGCGCGGCGGCGATGCGGCGCCGTGGCCGTCGGTGAAGGCGTTGAGCCACGCCACACCCGAGGCCGTCGAGGCCAGCCCCCAATCCTTCGACGCGGCCGGCTTCAAGTCGGGGGTGGGCGGCTGCAGCTCCTTGGTGGCCAGCTGCTGGCCGGACTTGGAGTCGAGCACGAAGGCGGTGGTGGTGGTGACCTCGGGGGACGGGGCCTGCGCGGGCTTGATCGTCGTGACGACGTAGACGACCCTCATGTCGTCGGCGGTTCCGGTCAGCGCGCAGATGCCGCCGGTGAGGTTCTGCCCGGCCGGAATCGCGGGAATGGCGGGCGCGACGTATTGCCCGCTCTTCGGGTCGAAGATCTTCGGCCGGATGTCCTCGAGCGCCGTCTTGCCGGCCGAGAACTTCTCCGGGCAACCGAAATACGCCGTTCCGCCGTAGCTTTTCCAGTCCTTTTCCAGCGGGCCAGTGATCGGGGCGGGCGGGGGAGCCGCGCGGGCGCTGGTTTTTGGGACGGACGTCGACGTGGTGGGGGTGAGTGCGGGCGGCGCGGCGGTCTCCGAACACGACGCGACGGCCAGGCAGCCGAGGGGCGCCCGCCCCGCGGGGGCGCGGGGGCGGGTCTGCCGGGGTGCGCCTCCCCGCGCCCCCCCCCCCCCCCCCCCCCCCCCCCCCCCCCCCCCCCCCCCCCCCCCCCCCCCCCCCCCCCCCCCCCACGCCTCGGCGCCTACGGCGGCGGGCCCGTAGGTGAACAGGCGGTGCCGGGTCGCATGCACCCAGGCTGCACGCATTGAAAACCCCCGTTAAGTTCGTGTAACCAAGCAGCGTAAGGCCGCCCCGATGCGTCCGCGACTTGGGCGCATAGCCGCGTGTGTCACAGCGGGCGCCGGCGATACCTACCGGTCGAATTCGATGGGCAGGCTCTTCGGCCCGCTCAGGCTCACCATCGGCTTCCATGGCGCCGGTCCGGCCATGCGCGGGTTTTGCAGCCGGTTCGCCAGGACGTTCAGCGCCTCGGCGATCTCCCGCCTGGCCAGGTTCGCGCCCAGGCAGTAGTGCACGCCGCCGCCGAACGTCAGAATGGGTGGCGCCGCGTCGCGGGTGATGTCGACGCGGTCGGGGTCGTCGTATACCGCCGGATCACGGTTGGCCGCAAAGGTATTCACCAACACCGCGGTGCCGGCGGAGAACGAGTAGCCGTCGAGCTCGGCATCCTCGACCACCAGGCGCAGGGTTCCGCAGGCGATCGGCGAGTGCCGCATGGTCTCCTCGACGGCACGCATCGCCAGCTCGGGCCGCTGCCGCAGCAGCTCCCACTGCTCGGGGTGTTCGCACAGCACCTGCACCGAGGCGGCCACCTGGTTGCGGGTGGTGTCCGTCCCCGCCAGCAGCAGGCCGCCGGCCAGCATGCGCAGCTCGGCGGCGTCCAGGCGGTCGCCCTCGTCCTCGGCGCGAATCAGGTCGGAAAGCAGGTCATCGGTCAAACTGTGCCGGCGGCGCTCGACCATCTCGTCGACGTAGTCGTCGAGCTCGCGCCACGCGCGCATCACGACCTGCTCGACCGCGCGGAGGTCGACGGTGAAGCTGAAGGCCTTGAACACGTCGTCGGCCCACAACGAGAACTGTTGCCAATCCTCGCGGGGCGCGCCGAGCAGCGCGCAGATGATCGGCACGGGGTAGGGGCGCGCGATGTCGGTGACGACATCGCACCGGCCCGCGCCGGCCACCTGATCGATTAACTCCGTCATCACGCCGGCCATGGTGTCGTGCAGCCGCGCGACCGTTCGCGGGGTGAACGCCTTGGAGCACAGGCTGCGCAGCCGATGGTGTGCGTCGCCCTCCAGACACAACAGGCTGTTGGCGACCTTGTCCCACAGCGGGCCCGAGTCGATGCCCTGAGCGAGCAGGTTGATGCCGGGCGGGATCTGGAATCGGGGGTCCCGTAGGACGGAACGGACCAGGCGGTAGGAGAGCACCTCGGGCCCGTGCGGTCCCATCGCGACGGGGGCCCGCCGCTGCGCCTCCCTCAGCCGCGGATAGACCTGCGCGGGTGTTTCCTCGGGGTCGTACGAAAGCGTCGGCAGGTCTGCCTCGAAAACGCTTGGGGGAGCGGCACCGACGGTCATGACGGTCTCCTTGGCTCCGCAGAATGCTGCGGACGACTTTCAGACAATGTATGGCCAGCACGGGGGAGTGTCAACGACATCGCCGAGCACTTGGCGCGAGCGCCATACACGTGAGCGAAAACGCATTGCCGCGGCGCGTCCCGCCGTGCCGCTCAATCCTGCGCGCGCAGCCGCACCATCCGCGTCGTCGACGTCTCATCCAGCTCGACGACGTCGGAGCGCGAACGCAGGAAGTCGCTGAATGAGCGGAATCCCAAAGATTTTTCGCTGAACGACGGGTCCATCCGCTTCATCTGCGCCTTGACGGCCGAGTTGTGCAGCCAGTCGACGTCGTCTTTCTCCAAGCCGATCTGCAGCGCGCGCGTCAGCAGCGCGGTGGCGGCGCCCTGCGGGTCGGGCTGCTCGTCGGGCTCGTCCGGCTTGGCCGACTTGGCCCGGGTGGCCCGTTTCTTCGGCTTGGCCGCCTCCGCGTCGGCGGGTGCCGGCACCGGGACCCCGGGCAGCGCGTCGTAGATGACGAACTCGTCGCAGGCGGCCGCGAGTGCGCGGCTCGACGCGCCGGCCACCCCGATGCCCACCACGTACCGGCCGAGCCTCTTGCAGCGCTGGGCCAGCGGAATGTAGTCGGAATCACCGGCCACGATCACCACGTGGGTCAGGTCGGGCAGCCGGAACATGTCCTCGACCGCGTCCACGGCCAACCGGATGTCGGCGCCGTTCTTGCCGTAGGCGGCCGCCGGGAACAGCTGCACCAGGTCGACCGCGCGGGCCACCAGTTGCCCGCGATACCCGGCGTTGATGTCCGCCGACCAGTCGGCGTAGGCGCGGGTGAGCACCAGGGTCCCGAACGACGAGGCGAAGTCGAGGATCGCGGCGACGTCGACCGTCGCCCGGTCCAGCCGCTCGGGATGCTGCTCGAGCCCCTTGGCCTTGTCCCGCTGGAACGAATTCCGCCCGTGCATCTGGTCGTACCGGGAGATCACGATGTTGTCGAAGTCGAGGTAGACGGCCACTCGCGTCGCAACCGGTTCGGTCATGCCTTCGATCATTGCTGAGCAGAACCAAAGCGGGTACACAGCCCACATGAATGAGGTGAAGTTTCTCCACCTGCACGGCGATCGCATCGCCTACCGCGACGCGGGTGAGGGCGAGGTGCTGCTGCTCATCCACGGCATGGCGGGCAGTTCGGAGACCTGGCGGTCGGTGATCCCGCCGCTGTCGAAGAAGTTTCGGGTCATCGCCCCGGACCTGCTCGGCCACGGCGAGTCGGCGAAACCCCGCACGGACTATTCCCTGGGCGCGTTCGCGGTGTGGCTTCGTGATTTCCTCGACGAGCTCGGCGTCGGCCGCGCCACCGTCGTCGGTCACTCGCTCGGCGGTGGCGTCGCGATGCAGTTCGTTTACCAGCATCCCGACTACGCCCAGCGGCTGATCCTGATCAGCAGCGGCGGACTGGGTCCCGACGTCGGCTGGGTGTTGCGGCTGCTCTCGGCGCCCGGGGCGGAGTTGGTGCTGCCGATCATCGCCCCGCCGCCCGTGTTGTCGGTCGGCAACGCGCTGCGGTCCTGGATGAAGGCCGCCGGCATCCGCTCGCCCCGCGGCGCCGAGCTGTGGAGCGCCTACTCCTCGTTGTCCGACGGCGAAACCCGGCAGTCGTTCCTGAAGACGCTGCGCTCGGTCGTCGATTACCGCGGGCAGGCGGTCAGCGCGCTCAACAGGCTCCGGTTGCGCGAGGACCTCCCGGTGATGGCGATCTGGGGCGAGTGCGACGGGATCATTCCCGTCGACCACGCCTACGCCGCGCATGAGGCGCGCACCGACGCCAGGCTCGAGGTGCTGCCCGATGTGGGTCACTTCGCGCAGGTCGAGGCCCCCGAGCGGGTGGTGGAGCTGATCGAGGACTTCATCGCCGCGGGGGAGCGCCGCGATACGCAGAGCCCGCAGCCGTCCGGGCACAGCTAGCGCGCGCCGCTGTAGTCGACCCGCCAGTGCTTGATGCCGTTGATGAAGGATGACCGCAGCCGTTCGGGGTCACCGGCCGAGCGCAGGTCGGGCAGGTGGTCGGCGATCGCGTTGAACATCAGGTCGATCGTCATGCGGGCCAGATTGGCGCCGATGCAGTAATGCGCTCCGGTGCCGCCGAATCCGACGTGCGGGTTGGGGCTGCGCAGGATGTCGAAAGTGAACGGGTCGTCGAAGACCTCTTCGTCGAAGTTCGCCGACCGGTAGAACAGCACCACCCGCTGGCCCTGCTTGATGCGCACGCCGCCGAGTTCGGTGTCCGCCAGCGCGGTGCGCTGAAACGCCGTGATCGGGGTGGCCCACCGGATGATCTCGTCGGCAGCGGTTTTCGGTCGCTGCGCCTTGAACAACTCCCACTGGTCCGGGTGGTCGGTGAAGGCCATCATCCCCTGCGTGATCGAGTTGCGGGTCGTCTCGTTGCCGGCCACGGCGAGCGTGACCACGAACATGCCGAACTCGGCGTCGGAGAGCCGCTGCTCCTCGGAATCGGCCTCGATCAGCGTGGTGACGATGTCGCGATCCCGGGGGCCGGGGTCCTCGGCCTTGCGCGCCGCCAATTGCATGGCGTACCATATCAATTCGCCCGCCGACGTCAGCGCGTCATGGCCGGCAAACTCCGGGTCGTCGCTGCCGATCATGTTGTTGGTCCAGTCGAACAGCTTGTCGTAGTCCTCCGCCGGCACACCGAGCAGGCCCGAAATCGCTTGCAGCGGAAGCTCACACGCCACCTGCCGGACGAAGTCCCCCGACCCCTGCGCCGCGGCCCCGGCGGTGATGCGCCGCGCGCGTTCGGTGAGCTCGGCGCGCAACCGCTCGACCGCGCGCGGCGTGAAACCACGCGAGACGATCTTGCGCAGTCGGCTGTGCTCGGGGTCGTCCATCATGATCATCGACGCCCGACCGGCCTCGATCTGCCCCTGTGCCAAGTCTTCTCGATAGCGGGGCACGATCGACTTGGTGGCCGACGAGTAGACATCGCTGCGCAGCGACACCTCGCGGATGTCGCGGTGCTTGGTCACCACCCAGTAGCCGCCGTCGCCGAAGCCCCCTTGATCGAGGGGCTGTTCGTTCCACCAGATGGGTTCCGTGGCGCGCAGTTCGGCGAATTCCTGCACGGGGAGCCGATGCGCGTAGATGTCGGGGTCGGTGAAATCGAAGCCCGGCGGGAGGTTCGGTGTCGGCATGGGATTTCTCCTCGACTCCTGCGGCGGTTAGCAAGATGGTAGCCGCGGGCGTTCGGATCGCCTAGCAAATCGTCAGCGCGACGCGGGGCTGGCCGTCCTGACGCTTTCGCGCCCACCGAGATTGGTGGCCGCGGTGATGACGGCGCGCTCGATCTGGCGCAGCGCGTGCACCGCGGTGAGGAAGCGCCGGGTGTCGGGGCCGGTGTCGCCGCGGCCGTTGCCGTCGTGCTGCCGGGCCACCGTCTCGGCGGCGTCGAGTTCGTCGGCCGCCGAGACCAGGGTAGGTGCTTGGCCGCCCTCGATGGCTTCCTGCAACGCGTCGATGTTGCGTCGTGTCTGGGCCGCGGCCGCCGAAAACGCATGAGCTAGTTCCGAGGCCAGCGAGGGTGACCCGACGGGATCCCGGTACTGCTCGGCGCTGCGCGCCAGGCTCCGGCCGTAACGGTCGCAGGCGGTGAAGATCCGCAGTGCGCGCCGGATGCTGCGCCGGCCGGCAAGTCCGGCGACGCCGGCCAGCAACGGCTTGGCGGTGACCCGGAACTGCTGCAGGTCCCGATCGAGCTGACGCGCCTGCTCCGACGGGCTGGCGCTGTCCTGGGCGCCGAACATGGTCGCGGTGGAGACTTCGATCAGGACGGACAGGCTCGTCAAGAAGGCGCGGGTGTCGGTGCGGATCGCCGTTCTGGTGTTGGTCGGCAGCACCACGACCGCGACGGTCGCCCCGATGACGGCGCCGATCGCGGTCTCTTCGATCCGCAGCATCAGCACGCCGAACGAAAACTGGCCGAGCAGCCCGTACAGCAGCGCCAGCATGGTGGTGATCCAGAAGGTCATCAGGCTGTACGTGACCGTCATGAAGTAGAACGCGCAGAACAGGCACACGAAAATGCCGACCAGCGCGGCGGTCTTGTGGCCGGTCAGCAGCGTGGCCACCAGCACGCCGCACGGCACGCCGAGCAGCGTCCCGAGCAGTCGTTGCCAGCCCTTGGTCAGGGTTTCGCCCCAGGAGTTGGTGCCGGCGAAGATGACGAACGCCGCGATCACCGCCCAGTACCAGCGCGCCGGCGAGACCAGTTCGCCGATGACGATGGCCAGGGATGCGGCGACGGAGACCTGGATGGCCTGCCGGGTGGTCGGCCGCAGCCCGGTGGCCGGCTCTTCCCCGGCGGTCTCGTCGGGGAGGGCGTCCCCGGGTGGCTGTGGGCGCTCGCCATCGCCGTCGTCCAGGGGCCGGCCGGTGGCCACCCGGTCGACGATCGCCCGCACGTCGGACGTCGCCGACGCGGCGTTGATGATCGCCAGCGCGAGGCGGCGCACGGCCGCGCTGCCCTCGTCGTCGCCCGCGGGCGCGGGTTGCTCGTCGAGCAGCCGTTGCGCGCGGTCGGCGGCGCGGCGCAGCCCGTCAGGTTCGGGCAGCCGGATAGCCCGCGACAGTTGGGTGAGCGCGTCGACGAGCGCGGCCCGGGTGGGCGCGGGCATGGAATCGGGGTCCTCGCAAGCGATGACGGCCGCGCGGCGGCCGGCGGTGGCGACCCATTCGATGGCAAGCTCCGCGTCCAGCAGCCAGGGCGCGAGTTGTTCTGCGGTGACGCCGGGCCACAGGGTGCCGGGGTCGGCCTTGTCTTCGATCTGGCTCTGCACCATCAGGGCGGTCTCGTTGAGCCGGATGGTGCGCGCCCGCATTCGGCGCCGCCGCCGTTCGTCGAGGCGGCCCGTGCGCACCGCCTCGGCGGTGGTGTCGAGGACGATCGCCATCCGGGCCCGCAGCGCCCGAATGGTGGCACGCAGTACCCGTTCGGGCCGATCGGGCATCACGTAGGTGCTCATCAGGTACGTGCACACGGTGCCCACCGCGACTGCCCCGATCATCCAGGGCAGCTCCGCGAGCCGGGCCCGCAGATACAACGTGAAGAAGTAGGACATGAACGCGACCATGCCCAGAGCCCTGCCCCGCGCCCCGTAGCGCCGGATGTATGCCGCGGTGAACACGACGAGCACGAAGACGAGGTCGCTGACCACCGTGTGCGGCGCCAGCACCGCGGCGGCGGTGATGGACGCGGCGGCGGGCAGGGGCAGCAACGCCATCGTGATCCGCTGCTGATGTGGGTCGGGCTCGTTGACGGAGCGGGACGCGACCATGGTGATGACGACGCCCAGCAGGGCGACGGTCAGCGGTTGTCCCGTCGCCCTGGTGAGGATGAAGAGCGCCAGCAGGGAAAGGCCCAGCGCGGCCGTCGTCCGAGTGGCCATTCGCAGCCGAAGCAAGCCAGGATCGGAGCCGATCACCCAGTTGCGGGCGCGTTCGTAAAGAACAGTTATCGGGGGACCGCCTCTCTTGCGCTTACTCAACATGGTTACCCGAACCGCGACGCGGCGACCAAGCTAGTCTTCGACATCGTGACTCCGCCGACGCTCGCGAAGCTGGCTGACGGCCGTGACCTGCTGTTCTTCGCGCTGCCCGGGCATCGTCCGGCGCCGGTGGAGGACCGCAGGCCGCTGCCGGCGCGGGATCCCGCCGCGCAGTCGCAGTTGCGCTTCGACCGGTCCACCGGGCAGTGGGTGATCGTCGCGGCGCTGCGCCAGGATCGCACCTACAAGCCGCCACCGGAGGCCTGCCCGCTGTGCCCCGGCCCGACCGGACTGACCAGTGAGGTGCCCGCCCCCGACTACGACGTCGTCGTATTCGAGAACCGATTCCCCAGCCTGTCCGGCGCGCTGCCGTCGCTGCCCGCCTCGGCGCCCGTGCCCGGCGAGGACGGCTTCGTGACCGCGCCCGGGCACGGCCACTGCGAGGTGATCTGCTTCTCCGCCAACCACACCGGGTCCGTCGCCGAGCTGGAGCCGGCGCACGCGCGGCTGGTCGTCGAGGCGTGGCGGCATCGCACCGCCGACCTGATGGCCAGGCCGGGCATCGAGCAGGTGTTCTGCTTCGAGAACCGCGGCGAGGAAATCGGGGTGACGCTGACCCATCCGCACGGGCAGATCTACGGCTATCCCTTTCTGACACCGCGCACCGCCACCATGCTGGAGCAGGCTCGTCGCCATCGGGACCGGCACGGCGGCAACCTGTTCGGCGACCTGCTGGCACGCGAGGTCGCCGACGGCAGCCGCGTCGTCGCGCGCAACGAGCTGTTCACCGCGTTCGTGCCGTTCGCGGCGCGCTGGCCGGTCGAGGTACACATCTACCCGAACCGGTTCGTGCGCAACCTGATTGAACTCGACGAGGACGAGACGGATGCGTTCGTGGGCGTCTACCTCGACGTCCTCGGGCGGTTCGACCGGATGTATTCCACGCCGCTGCCCTACATTTCGGCGCTGCACCAGTACGCCGACACCGCCGCCCAGGCCGACGGCTACTTTCACGTCGAATTGATGTCCATCCGGCGCAGCGCCACCAAGCTCAAGTACCTGGCGGCGTCCGAATCGGCGATGGACGCCTTCATCGGCGACGTCACGCCGGAAAGCGTGGCCCAGCTGTTGCGGGACCTCGCGCAATGACCACGCCGATCCGGTTCGCCGCACCGGGGCGGATCAACCTGATCGGCGAACACACTGACTACAACCTGGGTTTCGCGCTGCCCATCGCGTTGCCGCAGCGCACCGTCGCGACGTTCGCGCCCGCTGACGACGACGCGATCACCGTGGTCAGCGACCGCGCGGACGCCCCGGTGCGGGTCCGGATCGGCACCGCTCCCGGTGAGGTGACCGGTTGGGCGGCCTATGTGGCCGGGGTGGTGTGGGCGCTGCGCCAGGGCGGCCACCCGGTGCCCGGCGGCACCATGTCGATCACCAGCGACGTGGAAATGGGATCGGGACTGTCGTCCTCGGCGGCGCTGGAATGCGCGGCGCTGGGCGCGATCACCTGGGCCGCCGGCGTCCGCATCGAGGTCAAGGAGCAGGCCAGGCTGGCCCAGCGGGCCGAGAACGAGTATGTGGGCGCGCCAACGGGTTTGCTCGACCAGCTCGCCGCGCTCTTCGGCCGCGACGCGACCGCGGTGCTGATCGACTTCGCCGACCTGAGCGTCACGCCGGTGGTTTTCGACCCGGAGTCCGCGGGCGTCGCGTTGCTGCTGATCGACTCCCGGGAGCGGCACAGCCACGCGGGTGGCGACTACGCGGCGCGCCGCGCGTCCTGCGAGCGCGCCGCCGCCGACCTGGCGGCGTCGTCGCTGCGGGCGGCCGCCGATCGCGGGCCGGCCGAACTGTCGGCCGTGCGTGACCCGGTCGACGCCCGCCGTGCGCGACACGTGCTCAGTGAAAACCGGCGGGTCGTCGACTGCGTTGCGGCGCTGAGAAATTCGGACTACGCCGAAGCCGGACGGATCTTCACCGCCTCGCACGCCTCCATGCGCGACGATTTCGAGATCACCACCGAACGCATCGACCTGATCGCCGGCACCGCGGTGCGCGCGGGCGCGCTGGGGGCGCGGATGACCGGAGGCGGCTTCGGCGGCTGCGTGATCGCCCTGGTGCCGCTGGACCGCACCGAGCAGGTCGCCGAGGCGGTGCGGCGCGCCGCGACCGACGCCGGTTTCGAGCGGCCGACCGTGACCCGGACCCGCGCGGCCGCGGGCGCGGGGCTCGTGTGAGGAAACGGCATCGACGGCGGCGGGCGGCGACCGCGGCTCACCGGCGCCCGAAGTTACTTGCCCGGCAATTTCGCCATTCTGCCGATGACCAGTGGTCACTAAATGTAACGTGAACCCCCATGGGGGTATCTCACTCCTGCATGTGCAGCACGGGTTTTCCCGTCCGGATAGTAGCGATGGGCGTGCCATCGCTACCGACGCCTGCCGCCGATTACCTCGCCGTCGACGCGAAACGCTCGCCGTGGCTTGGAATTTAGAAGGCCAAGCCGCGGCGATCGAGCGGGGGCTGGGCGGCGCCACCCCGCAACGCGCGGGCTGGTTCCGTTTTTACTTCGAAGGCCAGCGCTGGGTGTGGTCCGACGAGGTTCAGCGCATGCACGGGTACAAACCGGGCGCGGTGACACCCACCACCGAGCTGGTGTTGTCACACAAGCATCCGGCCGATCGTCCCCAGGTGACCGACGGCATCAACGACATGATTCGGCGTCGTCAGGCGTTTTCCACCCGGCATCGCATCGTGGACACCGCCGGAATGATCCACCACGTCCTCGTGGTGGGCGATCCGTTCTGCGATGACGGCGGGAAAGTCGTCGGAACCCACGGCTTCTACATCGAACTCACGCCGCCGCCCGCCCGCGCCCGGGAGGACTCCATCAGCGCCAAGGTCGCCGAAATCGCCGGGCGCCGCGGCGTGATCGACCGCACCAAAGGCATGCTGATGCTGATCTACGGCATCGACGAGGACGCCGCGTTCAACATGCTCAAAACCTTGTCCCAGTCGGGAAACACGAAGCTCGGGCTGCTCGCCCAACGGATCGCCGATGACTTCGCGGCGCTGGGCAAAGAGGTGATCACCGCGCGCTCGCGCTTCGACCAGCGGCTGCGTGAAGCGCACCTGCGGCCGCCCGGCGCCGGCGACGACGGCGGCTGAGCGGGTGCGGTTCTAGTCCGCGGGACTCAGCCGGACCGCCCCCAGATGCAGGCGATCGACCGCCTCGGCGAACTCATCGCGTGTCGGGATGTGCTGGTCGCGAAACTTCAGCCCGATCATGCGTTGTGCGCGCTGAACTCCGTACGACTCCGCGCAACGCGACAACAAATCCGAAACGACGCCCCGGTCGCGGATCAGTTCACCGCGCATCGCCGTCGTCTTACCGTCATAGACGACTTGGACGGGGGCGGCGCCGCGGAAGTTCTGCTTCCATCCAGCGCTGGTCAGCGCGTACAGCCGGCCGTCAATCAGGTGGGCGCTCAACGGAATTGAATACGGCCGCCCGGTCTTGCGCCCGGTGAAGCTCAACACCATGAACTGATTGCGGGCGAGCCCGGCCAGCGGACTGCGCAGTAGCAATCCCATTGCCGGATTGACCAGACGCCGAGGGTGGACGCGGAGCCGTCGCCCCCGCCCTGGTATCCGGGCAGGTTCTGCACCTCGCCCGGCGCGTATTGGATGAGCTTGGCCGGGTCGACGTTGCCGGTCAGCCTGGAGAACAGCGCCGAGACCGTGGGCGGATCCGAGGGATTGGCGGGCTGACTCTGCACGATGCCGCCGTAGGAAGTGCCCGAGTTCTGGTTGAGCTGCCAGCCCGCGGGTACCGGCAGGTCGACAGTGGGGCCCGGATCGCCGTGGCGCACCGGCGTTTCGGAGATGTTGTTGTCCTTCACGTAGTCCGCGATGGTGTATTTGACTTTGGCCGCCGGCGGCGCGCTGGTTTGCGACGACGTTGCCGAGGCCGTCGACGTCGTCGTCGAAGTGGACGTCGGCGTTTTTTCACCCGATTTGTGGTCGTGGCCGCAACCGACGAGCGCTAAAGTCAACGCCACAGAAATGGTTGCTAGCGTCAAATGTTTCATCGATCGGATCTCTCCGAAAATTGTGCCGTTACCAGCTCCGTCCGTGCTGGGCACGACAGTAAGCGAAATGGCTCGTCGCTTTGCCAGTATCTTTCGGACGGTTTGCCGTGGTCGCCGCCGGCCGCCAATCGTTATCCAATTCGTCGGCCAAAACGCCACACCAATACGCCGTTATGCAGTCGTTTTCCAGTATTAGACAGGTATGCGGTCGCGGCGGGCCCTCATTGCGGTCATCGCGGCGTCGGCCGTGTTCGTGGTCTTCATCGCGGCGGCCCCGCCGAGGGGATACGACGGCCCGCCGGTGTTCGTGGCCAATCCCGTCGACCACGTCGTGACCCTGATCGGCACCGGGACGGGCGGTGAGACGGTGGGGGAGATCAACAACTTCCCGGGCGCCACCGTACCGTTCGGCATGGTGCAGTACTCGCCGGACACCGCCGGCAACTACGCCGGCTACAACTACGACAACCCGCGCGCAACCGGGTTCAGCATGACCCACGCGTCGGTGGGATGCGCTGCCTTCGGCGACATTTCGATGCTGCCGGTCACCGGCGAAATCGGCCCGCAACCCTGGAACGCCTCCGAGCGGATCGCCCACGACGACACCGAGCAGGGCGTGCCCGGCTACTACACGGTGCGCTTCCCCGGCACCGGGGTGAAGGCGGAACTCACCGCTACCGCGCACACGGGCGTCGGGCGTTTCAGCTACCCCGGCAACGGACGGCCCGCGCTGTTCCAGGTGCGCTCGGGCTCGTCGCTGGCGGGCAACTCCCGCGCGACCATCCAGATCGGCGAGGACAACACCACCATTACCGGGTGGGCTACCAGCGGCGGATTCTGCGACAGGCCGAACGCCTACACCGTGTACTTCGCGATGAAGTTCAGCCAGCCCTTCACCTCGTACGGATCCTGGGACGGCAGTGCGGTTTACGCCGGCGCCCGCAGCGCAAACGCGCCGTATAGCGGAGGGTATGTAGAGTTCCCGCCCGGCTCGACGCTGCAGGTGCGCACCGCGATCTCCTACGTGGGCATCGAGGGTGCGCGCGCAAACCTGGCGGCCGAGGACGCGGCGGGCTTCGACGACGTTCGCGGGGCCGCGTCGAGGGAGTGGAACGTCGCGCTGTCGCGCGTGTCGGTCGCCGGCCGCGACGTCGACGATCTGACCACGTTCTATACCTCCCTGTATCGATCGCTGTTGCACCCCAACATGTTCAACGACACCGACGGGCGCTACGTCGGGTTCGACGGCTCCATCCACACGGTGGCCGCCGGCCACACGCAATATGCCAATTTTTCCGACTGGGACACCTACCGATGCCTGGCCGCGCTGCAGGCACTGCTGTTCCCGGAGCGGGCGAGCGACATGGCCCAATCGCTGGTGAACGACGCCGAGCAGAGCGGCGCGCTGCCCCGGTGGGCGTTCGCCAACGCCGCCACCGGTGAGATGAGCGGCGACAGCGTGGTGCCGCTGATCGTGAACCTGAACACCTTCGGCGCCAACGACTTCGACGCCAAAACGGCGTTGCTCTACATGGTGGACGGGGCGACCCAAGGCGGTGTGGGCCTGAACGGCTACGTGGAGCGCCGCGGCATCGCCACCTATCAGCGGCTCGGCTATGCGCCGTTCACGCTGGAGTTCGGCCGCAACGGCTGGATCGCCGACGCGTCGATCACCCTCGAGTGGTCGCTGGACGACTTCGCCATTTCCCGATTCGCCGACTCGCTGGGCGATGCCGCGACCGCCGCCGAATTCGCGAGCCGGGCGCAGTACTGGCAGAACCTGTTCAACCCGACCACCCGATACATCCTGCCGCGCAGCTGGACCGGCTACTTCCGCCGCGGCCCCGGGTTTGTGGTGGTCCCGGAAGACTTCGGCCAGGTGGGGTACGACGAGGGCAACGCCGAACAGTACGTCTGGTCGGTGCCGCACAATGTCGCCGGCCTGGTGACCGCGCTCGGCGGCCGCGCCGCGGTGGCCGATCGGCTCGACCGCTTCACCGAGAAGCTCAACGTCGGACCCAACCAGCCGTACCTGTGGGCCGGCAACGAACCGAGTGTCGGTGTGCCGTGGCTGTACAACTACATCGGCCAACCGTGGAAGACGCAGCGCACCGTCGACCGGGTGCGGGGGCTCTTCGCTGCGACCGCCGACGGTGAGCCGGGCAACGACGACCTGGGAGCGCTGGCCAGCTGGTACGTGTGGGCGGCGCTGGGGCTGTACCCGGCCACCCCTGGAACGCCCATCCTCACCGTGGGTGCGCCGCTGTTCGACCGCATCGAAATCGCGCTGCCCGCAAACAAATCCATCCGTATCGCCGCCCCGGGCGCCTCCGGACCGCACCACCTCAAGTAAATCAGCGGCCTGAAGGTCGACGGCCAGGCCACCGACCGCACCTGGCTGCCCGAGTCGATCATCCGCACCGGCGGTACGCTGGCCTTCTCGCTGGCCGCCTATCCCGACAAGCAGTGGGGCACAGCCGAAGCGGATGCGCCGCCGTCGTTTGGGACGGGCAGTTCGGCGGTGGCCGTCAACGTCGATCAGCCCGTCGTCACGATCGCGCCCGGGCACTCGGGCAGCGTCACCCTCGATGCGCAACGCATGACCGACGGCCCCGACGGCTACGCCGTCACGGGCACCTCGTCGGATGGCGGGATCGGCGTGCAGCCGGCGTCGGGCCGATTCGCCGCCGACGGATCGGCCGCCGTCACCGTCCCGATCACCGTCGCGCAGTCGGTGCCCGAGGACTATTACCTGGTGTCCTTGACCACCACGGTCGGCCACACCGTGCGCACCTCAACGGTTCTCGTGGTCGCACAGGCCGAATCCGACAATTAGGCCCTCAGACCATCTCGTTGGTGGTCAGCCAGCGCATCACCGGCCACCCGACGAACACCGGTAGCCAGCAAGTCAGCATCCGGTACAGCAGGACCGACGGCACGCCGACGGCCGCCGGCACGCCGAACGCGGCCAGGCCACCGATCAGCGCCGCCTCGACCGCCCCGACACCGCCGGGTGTGGGCGCCGCGGACGCCAGCGTCCCGCCGACCATGGTGACCACCGTGACGGCCACGAAAGTCGTTCCGCCGCCGAAGGCTTCGATGCTGGCCCACAACGCCAGCGCCGCGCCAAGGGTGGTGCCCGCGCAACCCAGCAGGATCAGGGCCAGGCGCCGCGGTTCGCGGGCCAGCTTCACCAGATCGGTCACCACCTCGTTCAGCTTGGGCCGCACCTCGGTCGCCAGCCACTTGCGCAGCGTGGGCACGAACAGGAACGTGCCGATGATGCCCAGCGCGACGCCCGCGATCAGGTACAGCAGCGTCGCGCTCGGCACGAAATGCCGCAGGTTCATCGAGGCGCCGGCCGCGGCGGTGAACAAGACCAGCAGCGCCAGATGCGCGATCACCTGTACCGACTGCTGCAGCGCCACCGCCGCGGTCGCCCGCATCGCCGACAGGCCGCTCTTCTGCAAGAACCGGGTACTCAGCGCCAGCCCGCCGACGCCCGCCGGGGTGGTGGTCGCGGCAAAAGTGTTGGCCACCTGGGCGATTGACAGCGTCCAGAAGTTCACCATGCCGTCGGCACACGCCCACAGCGCGGCGGCCGCGCCGACGTAGGTCAGCGCCGACACCAGCAGGCCCAGCAGCGCCCACCACCAGTTCGCGGTCCTCAGCTGCGAGAAGAACGTCGGCGCCGTGCTGATGAAGGGGTATGCCACATAGACCAGCGCGCCGAAGAGCACCAGCTGGACGATCTGGCTGCGGGTGAACCTGGTGATGGTCTGCGGCTTGATCTGATCGGCACCGGTCTGACGCTTGACCTCGGCCCGGGCGCCGGAGATGACGGCGCCGGCGTCGGGTACCGACCGTCGAATACGGCGCGGCACAGCGACTTTCGTGAGCCGACGGGACGCGCTCAAGATGGTGTCCTTGCCGAACACGTCGATCGCCGCGCGCACCGCCGACTTCGGGTCGTAGAGCGAGGAGGTGGTCACCAGCAGCTGGGCGATGTCGGATTGAAGCTGAGCCTCGGTCGCCCCGTATTCGGCGCTGCCGAACCCGCCGAACATCACGGTGTCGTCCTCCACCGTGATGTGGTGGCTGCGCAGGTCACCGTGGGCGATCTGGCGGTCGTTGAGGACGCGCAGCGATTCCCACGGTCGCCCAACGGGAGTCGTCTCGGCGCATTCGGCGATGGGCGTGCCCTGAGGGGGCCGGTGCGAGTAGAGCATCCACCCGCGGTCCAGGGGGGCGACGGCGACGGTCGTCGTGTTGGACAGGCCCGCATCACCGATGGCGATCGCCATCAACGCCCGATACTCCACGGCCCGCCGCATGGAGGTCACCAGGGGCGCGGTCTCGGTGTCGCGCAGCCGCAGCTTTCCCCACAGCTGGCGCAGCGCGCCGCCGCTGCGCTGATGCGGGCCGTACAGCTCGATCAGCGCCGTCTCCCCCAGGTGTTCGCCGTCGGCCGACAGGATCAGCGGGCCGCGGCCGGCCGGGCGGACCACGGTGAGACGCGAGACGGCGAAGCCGCCCTTGGCCAGGGCGCGCACCGCGGCATCCAGCGGCACCTCGAGTGCCGGAGTGCCGACCACCAGCACCACCAGTGCGCCGACGACCCATCCGACCGCCAGGCCGACCAACGACCGCGCCGGGACGATCGCGCTGATCACCAGATGAATGGGGACGAAGGCCAGCAGCAGCGCCCACCACCAGTGCCGCCAGCGCGCCGGCAGCCAGGGCCCCGACACCGTCAGCACCGCCGCCAGCATCCCGATCCACCGGGGGTCGTCGAGCAATTGCGCCGGCAGCGTGGTCAGCCGGTCGAGGGCGTCGAAGTGCCACCGCGGCGCGGCGAGCCCGGTGCCGCTGATCGACAACAAGACGATCGCACTCAACCCCGCGGCGGCATAGGCGCCCAGCAGTTTCCACTGTCCGGCGACGATCAGGCCGATGAGGATCATGAACGGCAATGCCACGATGGCCAATCCGTAGATCAGGTACACCACATCGGATTGCGTCGGCGACAAGACGCCGACGATCTGCGAAACGGATTTTTCCAGCGCGATCCATTGCGGGCGGGTGATCACCGAACCCGTGATCACCACCGCCAGGAACAGCAAGGCCAGCACCAGCCGCAGGATGTCGTTGGTCCGCCGGGTCAACGGATGCAGCAAGTTGCCGGAGACGACGATGTCGCGCCCGTCAACTCGCATGTGCATCCTTCGGATTCGCGCTGACGCCGTGCTTTCGGCCTGCTAACCGGCCCGCCGACAAGTTAACTCAATACCCGGTCCGTTGACAGCTCCCACTCATCCGGCGCGCGTAGGGTCGGGTACATAGGCGTGCTAGCGAATTGGGGAGGCACCGGCGTGGCCAGGACCGACAACGACAGCTGGGAGATCACCGAGAGCGTGGGGGCGACGGCGCTCGGTGTGGCGGCGGCCCGGGCCGCGGCAACCGAAAGCGAGAACCCGCTGATCAGCGACCCGTTCGCCCGGGTGTTCCTGCGGGCCGCCGGGGAAGGCATGTGGGACTGGTTCGCGGCCCCCAACCTGCCCGCCCAGGTCGCCGAGATCGATCCCGACCTCAAGCCGCGGATGCAGGGCATGGTCGACTACATGGCCGCGCGGACGGCCTTCTTCGACCAGTTCTTCCTCGACGCGACCGGCTCGGGCGTGCGGCAGGTGGTGATCCTGGCGGCGGGGCTGGACTCGCGGGCGTGGCGGCTGCCCTGGCCGGACGGCACCACGGTGTACGAGCTGGATCAGCCCCGGGTGCTGGACTTCAAGGCGTCGACGCTGCGCGACCAGGGTGCCCAGCCGACCTGCGAGCTGGTGAGCGTTCCCGTCGACCTGCGTCACGACTGGCCGTCCGCTTTGCAGCGGGCCGGATTTGACGCCGCGGCGCCCAGCGTGTGGTCGGCCGAGGGGCTGTTGCCGTTTCTGCCGGCGGCCGCCCAGGAACTGTTGTTCGAGCGGGTACAGGCGCTCGGCGCGCAGGGCAGCCGGATCGCCGTGGAGGCGCCCGGACCCGACTTCCTCGACGAGGGCGCCCGCGACCGGCAGCGCCAGACCATGCAGCGGGTGCGCGACCTGATGGCCGAACTGGAGCCCGACCGCGACATTCCCGACGTGCAAGACCTCTGGTACTTCGAGGAACGCGAAGACGTCGGGGACTGGCTGGGCCGGCACGGCTGGGACGTCACGGTCACCCCGGCGCCGGACCTGATGGCCGGCTACGACCGCAGACCACCACAAGACATCGACGATGCCACGCCGCAGACGCTGTTCGTGGCGGCGCAGCGGAAGGGAAGGCACTGAGGATGGCGAGGACCGACAACGACAGCTGGGCGATCACCGAAAGCGTGGGGGCGACCGCGCTGGGAGTCGCTTCGGCCCGTGCGGCGGAGACCCGCAACGAAAACCCGTTGATCACAGACCCGTTCGCGCAGGTGTTCCTGGACGCCGCGGGCGACGGCGTGTGGAACTGGCACTCCGCGGGCGAGCTACCGGACGAGGTCGTCGAGGCCGAACCGACGTTGCCGCTGCAGATGCAGTCGATGCTCGGCTACATGGCTTCGCGCACAGCGTTTTTCGACAAGTTCTTCCTGGACGCCGTCGGCGCGGGCATCCGGCAGGCGGTCATCCTGGCGGCCGGGCTGGACGCGCGGTCCTGGCGGCTGCCCTGGCCGGCGGGCATCACGGTCTACGAGCTCGACCAGACCCGGGTGCTGGATTTCAAGGCCGCCACGTTGGCCGAGCACGGGGCGCAGCCCGCCTGCAACCGGGTCGCTGTGCCGGTGGACCTGCGCCAGGATTGGCCGGCCGCGTTGCGGCAGGCGGGATTTGACGCCTCCGAGCCCAGCGTCTGGTCGGCCGAGGGGTTGATGCCGTATCTGCCCGCCGCCGCCCAGGACCTGCTGTTCGATCGCATTCAGGGGCTGACCGTTCCCGGCAGCCGGGTCGCCGTGGAGGCGCTGGGTCCGACGTTCCTCGACCCGAAGTTCCGCGCCAAGCGCCGTGAGCGGATGGACCGGATCCGCGGGCTGATGGCCGGCGTGGACCCGGACCGTCAGGTGCCCCGGACCGACGAGCTCTGGTATTTCGAGGAGCGCGAGGACGTCGGCGAGTGGTTCGGCCGGCACGGCTGGGACGTGACGGTGACGCCTGCCGACGAGCTGATGGCCGGGTACGGGCGCGCGGCGCCCGAGGAGGTCCGCGACTACGTGCCCGGGAATCTGTTTGTGGCGGCGCACCGCTCGGCGAATTAGCCGCCCCGCAAAGACTCGGAAAGATTCGCGACACGCCGGTGGTCTGACCACCTGACTGGCGGTCGGCCAGCCACACTGGCCGCATGGCGCTGCAGCCGGTAATTCGCCGATCGGTGCCTGAAGCGGTTTTCGACCAGATCGCGACCGATGTGCTCAGCGGCGAGATGCAGCCGGGTTCGCCGCTGCCCAGCGAGCGCAGGCTGGCGGAGGTATTCGGGGTGTCTCGCCCCGCCGTCCGCGAGGCGCTCAAGCGGCTCTCGGCCGCCAGCCTGGTCGAGGTGCGCCAGGGCGGCGTCACGACCGTCCGGGATTTCCGCCGGCACGCCGGCCTTGATCTGCTGCCCCAGTTGTTGTTTCGCCAGGGCGAACTCGACGCGAGCGTGTTCCGCAGCATCCTCGAGACCAGGCTGCGCATCGGCCCGAAGGTCGCGGAGTTGGCGGCCGAGCAACACGGCCCCGAACTGGCTGCGCTGCTTGAAGATTCGCTGCGCCGAATGGAGGGCGCGGAGAGCCCGGCCGAGTGGCATCGTGACACCCTCGGGTTCTGGGACCACATGGTCGACAGTTCCGGCTCGATCGTATTCCGGTTGATGTACAACCCTTTCCGCGCGGCGTACGAGCGGGCGCTGATCGCCCTGGCCACCGCGATGGACGCCGAGGCCAACCGCACGGACGCGTACCGGAAACTGGCCGAGGTCATCTGCGCCGGAGATGCGGCCGAAGCGGGCACAGCCGCCCGGGGCGTCCTCGAACTCGCCAACTCCACGATGATCGCCGCGCTCGAACGGCGGGAGGCGCGGCGATGAGCACCCAGACCGTGATCGCCACGTATCTTCGCGGGCAGGTTCAGCCCGGAATCGACGCGGTCGGCGGCTTTTTCCGGACCTGCGTGCTGACCGGCAAGGCGTTGTTCCGGCGGCCCTTTCAGTGGCGGGAGACGATCGAGCAGGGCTGGTTCATCACCAGCGTCTCGCTGCTGCCCACCCTGGCCGTCGCGATTCCGCTCACCGTGCTGATCATCTTCACGCTCAACATCCTGCTGGCGGAGTTCGGTGCCGCCGACATCTCCGGCGCCGGCGCGGCTTTGGGCGCGGTGACGCAGCTGGGCCCGCTGACCACCGTGCTGGTGATCGCCGGTGCCGGATCCACGGCGATCTGTGCCGACCTGGGCGCGCGCACCATCCGCGAGGAGATCGACGCGCTGGAGGTGCTCGGCATCGATCCGATCCACCGGCTGGTGGTCCCCCGCGTCGTCGCCGCGACCATCGTCGCCACCCTGCTCAACGGCGCGGTGATCACCATCGGCCTGGTCGGCGGGTTCGTGTTCGGTGTTTTCATCCAACACATTTCGGCGGGCGCCTACGTCGGCACCCTCACCCTGATCACCGGCCTGCCCGAGGTGGTCATCTCGGTGGTCAAGTCGGCCATCTTCGGAACGATCGCCGGGCTGGTCGGATGCTATCGCGGCCTGACGACGAAGGGCGGCCCCAAGGGCGTCGGCACCGCCGTCAACGAGACGCTGGTGCTGTGCGTGATCGCGCTGTTCGCCGTCAACGTGGTGCTGACCACGATCGGCGTGCGGTTCGGGACGGGCCGCTGATATGGCGACCGGTGCAGTACTGCGCGCCCGCTATCCCCGAACGGCCGCCAGCCTCAGCCGCTATGGCGGCGGAACGTCCCGAAGACTCTGGCAGATCGGCATTTTCGCGCGGTTCGCCCGGATCAGCGTCGGCCAGATCGGGTGGGCGCTGCGCCATTACCGGCGGGAGACGTTGCGGCTCGTCGCCGAGATCGGCATGGGCACCGGCGCGATGGCCGTCGTCGGCGGCACGGTCGCGATCATCGGGTTCGTGACGTTGTCCGGCGGATCGCTGATCGCGATCCAGGGCTTCGCGTCGCTCGGCAACATCGGCGTCGAAGCGTTCACCGGATTCTTTGCCGCACTGGCCAACACACGCATCGCCGCGCCGATCGTCGCCGGGGTCACGCTGGCCGCCACGGTCGGCGCCGGCGCGACCGCCCAGCTGGGCGCCATGCGGATCAGCGAGGAGATCGACGCGCTGGAAGTCATGGGCATCAAATCGATTTCGTTTCTGGTCTCCACCCGGATCCTGGGCGGCCTCGGGGTGATCGTGCCGCTGTACGCGCTGGCCCTCGACATGGCTTTCACGTCGGGCCAGGTCGTCACGACGGTGTTCTACGGGCAGTCGAACGGCACCTACGAGCACTACTTCCGCACCTTTCTGCGGCCGGAGGACGTCGGCTGGTCGGTTCTGGAGGTCGTCATCATCGCGGTGGTGGTGATGATCACCCACTGCTACTACGGCTATACCGCCAGCGGCGGCCCCGTCGGCGTGGGCCAGGCGGTCGGTCGATCGATGCGATTCTCACTGGTCTCGGTGGTGGTCGTGGTCCTGCTCGCCCAGTTGGCGCTCTACGGCGTCGACCCGAACTTCAACCTGACGGTGTAACGGCCATGGCGACGCCGGTGCCGCGGACGGGGCGACGCGCGTGGGTGTACGTCGAGGGCGTCATCCTGCTGTTGGTCTGCGGCCTGGTTCTGACGTTGGTGTACCTGCAGTTTCGCGGGGACTTCACGCCCAAGACCGAGCTGACGATGGTCGCCACCCGGGCCGGCCTGGTGATGGAGCCGGGATCCAAGGTCACCTACAACGGGGTCGAGATCGGCCGGGTGGCCGGCATCTCGGAGATAGAGCGGGACGGTGCCCCGGCCGCCAAGCTGCTGTTGGATGTGGATCCGCGCTACATCAGTCTGATTCCGGCGAACGTGGTGGCCAACATCGAGGCGGCAACCCTGTTCGGCAACAAGTACGTGTCGTTGGTCGCTCCGGAAAACGCGTCGCGGCAGCGGATCTCGCCACGCGACGTGATCGATGCGCGGTCGGTGACCACTGAATTCAACACATTGTTCGAGACGGTCACCTCGATAGCCGAGAAAGTGAATCCGATCGAGCTCAACGCGACGCTGTCCGCGCTGGCGCAGGCTCTGGACGGGCTGGGCGGCAAGTTCGGCGAGTCCATCATCAACGGCAATGAGATTCTGGCGCAGTTGAATCCGCGAATGCCGCAGATTCGCTACGACGTGCGCCGCCTGACGGATCTGGCCCGGGTATACACCAAGGCCTCGCCCGACCTGTGGGAGTTCCTGCGCAACGCGGTGACCACCGCGCGGACCCTGACCCGCCAACAGGGCGACCTGGACGCCGCGCTGTTGGCGGCGGTGGGCGTGGGCCACAACGGCGAAGACATCTTCGCCAACGGCGGGCCGTACCTCGCGCGGGGGGCCGCGGACCTGGTGCCCACCGCCGATCTGCTCGACACCTACAGCCCCGAACTGTTCTGCATGATCCGCAATTTCCACGACGCCGCCCCGGAGGTCGCGAAAGCCGCTGGCGGCAACGGCTATTCGTTGGCGGCGGCCGGATCGATCATCGGTGCGCCCAATCCCTATGTCTATCCGGACAATCTGCCGCGGGTGAACGCGCACGGCGGCCCCGGCGGCCGGCCGGGCTGCTGGCAGAAGATCACCCGGGACCTGTGGCCGGCGCCGTATCTGGTGATGGACACCGGCGCCAGCCTGGCGCCCTACAACCACCTCGAAATCGGTCAGCCGCTGGCCACCGAATTCGTCTGGGGCCGCCAGTACGGGGAGAACACGATCAACCCATGAAAATCACCGGTACCGCAGTCAAACTCGGCGTCTTCTGGTCCGTGCTGGCGTTGTTCACCGTGATGATCATCGTCGTGTTCGGCCAGGTGCGATTCGACCGCACCACCGGGTACTCCGCGGTGTTCACCGACGCGAGCGGGCTGCGGGCCGGGCAGTTCGTGCGCGCGTCCGGCGTCGAGGTGGGCAAGGTTTCCAAGGTGACGTTGACCGATGGCGACTCGCGGGTGTTGGTGGAGTTCAACGTGGACCGAACGCTGCCGCTGGATCAGGCGACGACCGCGTCGATCCGCTACCTCAACCTGATCGGTGACCGCTACCTGGAGCTCAAGCACGGTGCGAGTGGGCGACCGCTGCCCCCGGGCGGCGAGATCCCCCTCGAGCGCACCCAGCCGGCGCTGGACCTCGACGCGCTGATCGGCGGGTTCCGGCCGCTGTTCAAGGCTTTGGACCCCAACAAGGTGAACAGCATCGCCCAGTCGATCATCACGGTGTTTCAGGGGCAGGGCGCCACCATCAACGACATCCTCGACCAGACCGCGGCACTGACCGCGGCGCTGGCCGACCGCGACAAGGCGATCGGCGAGGTGATCAACAACCTGAACACCGTGCTGGCCACCACCGTCAAGCACGAGAAGGAGTTCGACCGGACGGTCGACAAGCTGGAGCTGCTGATCACCGGCTTGAAGAACCGGGCCGATCCGCTGGCCGCGGCGGCGGCGCACATCAGCGACGCGGCCGGAACCGTGGCAAGTCTGCTGAGCGAGGACCGGTCACCGCTGCACGGCACGCTCGGACACCTCGAGGGCATCCAGCAATCACTGATCAACGACCTGCCGACCCTGGACAACGTGCTGGAGAAACTGCCGGGCGCCTTCCGCGTCATCGGCCGCGCCGGCGGCATCTACGGCGACTTCTACAACTTCTACCTGTGTGACATCTCGATCAAAGTCAACGGATTGCAGCCCGGCGGTCCGGTGCGCACGATCAAGCTCTTCGGACAGCCGACCGGGAGGTGCACCCCGCAATGAGAACGCTGACGGAGTTCAACCGCACCCGCGTCGGCCTGATGGGCACGCTGGTGACGTTGCTCGTTGTCGGTGTGGGGCAGAGCTTCACCAGCGTGCCGATGCTGTTCGCCACGCCGACCTACTACGCGCAGTTCTCCGACACCGGGGGCATCAACGTCGGCGACAAGGTGGAAATCGCCGGGGTGAACGTGGGATTGGTGAACTCGTTGGTGATCCGCGGCGACCGGGTCCTGGTCGGCTTCTCGATGCCCGGCAAGACGGTCGGGACGCAGAGCCGCGCCGCGATCCGCACCGATACCTTCCTCGGCCGCAAGAACATGGCGATCCAGCCGCGCGGCTCGGATCCCTTGCAGCCCAACGGGATGATTCCCTCCGCTCAGACCACGACGCCCTACCAGATCTACGACGCGTTCGTCGATGTCACGAAGGCGGCGACGGACTGGAACATCGACGTCGTCAAGCGGTCGCTGAACGTGTTGTCGGAGACGTTCGATCAGACCGCGCCGCACTTGAAGGCCGCCCTCGACGGCGTGGCCAAATTCTCCGGCACCATCGGCCATCGCGACGATCAGATCAAGCAACTGCTGGCCAACGCCGACAAGATCACCCGGGTGCTCGGCGACCGAAGCCCGCAGGTCGACGGCCTCCTGGTCAACGCCAACACCCTGCTCGCCGCGTTCCGACAGCGCAGCCAGGCGCTGAGCATTCTGCTGAGCAACGTGTCGGCGGTGTCGACGCAGGTGTCCGGGTTCATCAAGGAGAACCCCAACGCGCACCATGTGCTGCAGCAGCTGGGCACGGTCAGCGACGAGCTGGTCAAGCGCAAGAAGGAACTGTCCGATGTGCTCATGCTGGTCAGCAGGTACACCGCGTCCCTGACCGAAGCGGTGGCGTCCGGACCGTTCTTCAAGGCCATCGTCGCGAATCTGCTTCCCTACCAAGTCCTTCAGCCGTGGGTCGACGCGGCGTTCAAGAAGCGGGGCATCGACCCGGAGAACTTCTGGCGCAGCGCGGGGCTACCGGCGTTCCGCTGGCCCGACCCCAACGGCACCCGGTTGCCCAATGGCGCACCACCGCCGGGACCGCCGGTGCTGGAGGGCACCCCGGACCATCCGGGGCCGGCCGTCCCACCAGGATCGCCGTGTTCGTACACGTCGGCCGCCGACAGCCCGCCGCGCCCCGGAAATCCGTTGCCGTGCGCCCTTTCCGGCCAGGGCCCGTTCGGCCCGGTCCCCGGCGGGTTCCCGGCCCCGCTCGATGTCGAGGCGTCGCAGCCCAACCCGGACGGGCCGGCGCCGGGCCCTGGCATCCCGAGCGCGGGTCGCCCGGGTGAGGCGCCGCCGGACGTTCCCGGCACCCCGGTTCCGCTGCCGGCGCACGCGCCACCGGGGGCGCGTACCGAAAACCTGGGACCGGCGGGTCCGACCCAGCAGCGAGGGGGCAGCGACCGATGAGCACCATCTTCGACATCCGCAATCTGCGATTGCCCAAGGTGTCCGCCCGGGTGCTGGTGGTCGCGGGGCTGGCGGCGGTCTTCGTCCTCACCGCGGCGGCCGCCGGAGTTCAGCTCTACCGGAAACTCACCACGACGACGGTCGTCGCGTACTTCTCCGAGACCCTCGCCCTCTACCCGGGTGACCGGGTTCAGATCATGGGGGTGCGGGTCGGTTCGATCGACAAGATCGAGCCGGCCGGCGACAAGATGCGAGTCACGTTGCACTACAACAACAAATACCGGGTGCCCGCGAGGGCCACCGCATCGATCCTCAACCCCAGCCTGGTGGCCTCGCGCACCATCCAGTTGTCACCGCCGTACACCGGCGGCCCGGTGCTGCGCGACGGCGACGTCATCCCGATCGAGCGTACCCAGGTGCCCGTGGAGTGGGATCAGCTGCGCGACTCCATCAACGGCATTTTGCGGCAGCTGGGCCCGACACCCCGGCAGCCGGCGGGGCCGTTCGGCGACGTCAT
The DNA here is from genome assembly GCF_054660795.1 of Mycobacterium sp. MUNTM1. Classification (NCBI taxonomy): domain Bacteria; kingdom Bacillati; phylum Actinomycetota; class Actinomycetes; order Mycobacteriales; family Mycobacteriaceae; genus Mycobacterium; species Mycobacterium sp. MUNTM1. The sequence continues at coordinate 3,868 of NZ_BAAGDE010000007.1, read as the reverse complement.
CGAATCGGCCGCCGACAACCTGGCCGGCAAGGGCAAGCAGGTCAACGACACCCTGAACAGCTTGTCGCAGGCGCTGACCGCGCTCAACGAGGGCCGCGGGGACTTCGTCGCCATCACCAAAAGCCTGGCCGAGTTCGTCACGGCGCTGTATCAGCACAAGCAACAGTTCGTCGCGCTCAACGACAACCTGGCCCAGTTCACCGACTGGTTCACCAAATCCGACCACCAGGTGGGAGACACCATCACCCACCTCGACGACGTCCTCGATTCCGCCCGAAAGTTCTTGAACGACAACGGGTCCGTCCTGACCCACGACGTCGACAACCTCGGCGACGTGACCACCACGATCCTGCAACCCGAGCCCCGAGATGGTCTGGAAACCGCCCTGCACGTGCTGCCCACCTTTGCCGGCAACTTCAACAACCTCTACCAGCCCGCACACAGCTCGCTGGTGGGCCTGTTCGTGTTTCCCAACTTCGCCAACCCCATTCACTTCCTGTGCAGCGCCATCCAGGCCGGCAGCCGCCTGGGCTATCAGGATTCGGCCGAACTGTGCGCGCAGTATCTGGCCCCGGTGCTCGACGCCATCAAATTCAACTACCCGCCGGCCAGCCTGAATCCGTTCAACTCCGCGGCCACCCTGCCCAAGGAGGTGGCGTACTCCGAAGAGCGGCTGCACCCGCCGCCCGGATACAAAGACACCACGGTCCCGGGGATCTTTTCGCGCGATACCCCGTTTTCGCATGGCAACCACGAGCCGGGGTGGGTGGTCGCGCCCGGGATGCAGGGCACGCAGGTCCAGCCGTTCACCGCCGACATGCTCACGCCCGACTCCCTGACCGAGCTGATGGGGGGCCAAGACGCCGCGCCACCGCCGCCGGGGACCAACTCCTCCGGACCGCCCAACGCCTATGATGAGTCGAATCCCGCGGCCCCGCCGTGGTTTTCGCCGCCCGCACGGCCGGGGCCGGGCCGGTGACGCGCCGGATGACCGGGGCGGCCCGCCGTGGGGTGGTGGTGTTGCTGGTCGCCGCGATGCTGACGTCCTGCAATTGGCGGGGCATCGCCGACGTGCCGCTGCCGGTCGGCCACGGCACCGGTGCCGACCACATGACGATCTACGTGCAGATGCCGGACACGCTGGCGCTGAACACCAACAGCCGGGTCAGGGTCGCCGACGTGTGGGTCGGCACGGTGCGGGCCATCACCCTGAAGAATTGGATCGCCACGCTGAGGCTGGATCTCGATCCCGGCGTGCGGCTCCCGGCGAATGCGACCGCGAAGATCGGCCAGACCAGCCTGCTGGGCACCCAGCACATCGAGCTGGCCGCGCCGAAAAACCCATCCGCGCAACGCTTGAAGAGCGGCGACACGATCCCCTTGAAGGATTCCTCGGCCTATCCGACCGTCGAGCGGACGCTGGCCAGCGTGGCGGTGATCCTCAATGGCGGCGGCATCGCGAACCTCGACGCGATTCAGACCGAGGTCGTCAGCATCCTCGATGGACACGCCGAGCAGATTCGCGAATTCCTCGGCCGGCTGGACACTTTCATCACCGAATTGAGCCGGCAACGCGATGACCTCACCCGTGCGATCGATTCGAGCAATGAACTCCTGACCATCTTCGCAAACCGCAGGGAAACGCTGGACCGGGTCCTGACCGACATCCCGCCCCTGATACAGCATTTCGCCGATACCCGCGAGTTGTTCGCCGACGCCACCGAATCCCTGGGTCGATTCAGCAGCGCCGCCAACCGGGCCCTGGTCGATACCCGGCCCAATCTCTACCGGAGCCTGCTGTCGCTGCAACGACCGTTGGGCCAACTCGTCCCGGCCTCCCCGTTCGTGGCCGGCGCGCTGAAACTGGGCCTCACCGCGCCGTTCAACATCGACGACGTCAACCAGGTGATCCGCGGTGACTACGTCAACGTGTCCGCCGCGCTCGACCTGACGCTGTCCACCATCGACAACACGATGCTCACCGGCACCGGCCTTTCGGGCGCGCTGCGCGCGCTCGAGCAGTCGTGGGGCCGGGACCCGAACACCATGATCCCGGATGTCCGCTACACGCCCAACCCGAACGACGCGCCCGGCGGGCCGCTGGTGGAAAGGGGTGAATGAAAGATGTTGCCCCGCATGATCAAAACACAGCTGGTGCTGCTGACGGCCGTGGCGGTGGCCGCGGTGGTGGTCCTTGGCTGGTACTACCTGCGGATACCGAGTCTGGTCGGCGTCGGTCGTTACACCCTCTACGCCGAGCTGCCGCAGTCCGGGGGGCTGTATCGAACGGCCAACGTCACCTATCGGGGAATCACCATCGGCAAGGTCACCGGGGTCGAACCGACCGAGCGCGGCGCCCGCGCAACGATGAGCATCGAGGACGGCTATCGGATACCGGCCGACGCGTCGGCCAACGTGCACTCGGTCTCCGCGGTGGGCGAGCAGTACCTCGACCTGGTGTCGACCGCCAACCGCGGTCCGTATCTGGCGGATGGCCAGACGATCAGCAAGAGCACGGTGCCCAGCCAGATCGGTCCCGCCCTGGATGCCGCCAACCGTGGCTTGGCGGTGCTGCCCAAAGACAAGGTCGCGTCGCTGCTCTACGAGGCGTCGCAGGCCGTGGGCGGGCTGGGGCCGTCGCTGCGGCGCCTGGTGGACGCCACCCAGGCGATTGCGCACGACTTCCAGGGCAGTATCGGGGATGTCGACGACATCGTCGAACGTGCGGCGCCCATCATCGACAGCCAGGCCGATTCCGCTGGCGCGATTGGGCGTTGGGCCGCCAACCTGAACACCCTGGCCGCGCAGACCGCGCAGCAGGATCGGTCGGTGCGCGGCATCCTGGCCAACGCGGCGCCGACCGCCGCACAGGTGAACGCCACCTTCGGTGGCGTGCGGGATTCGTTGCCGCAGACGCTGGCCAATCTCGAGGTCGTGATCGACATGCTCAAGCGCTATCACAACGGCGTCGAGCAGGCGTTGGTGTTCCTGCCGCAGTCGGGGGCGATCGCCCAGTCGGTGACCGCGCAATCGCCGGGCCAGGCCGCGCTCGGGGTCGGCGCCATCTCGCTCAACCAGCCACCGCCGTGCCTGACCGGTTTCCTGCCGGCGTCGCAGTGGCGCGCGCCCGCGGACACCAGCACCGCGCCGCTGCCGGCCGGCACCTACTGCAAGATCCCGATGGATGCGACGAATGTCGTTCGCGGAGCGCGTAATTACCCGTGCGTGGATGCGCCGGGCAAGCGGGCGGCGACCCCGCGGGAGTGCCGCAGCACCGAACCGTACGTGCCGGCGGGCACCAACCCCTGGTATGGCGACCCCGATCAGATACTGACCTGTCCCGCACCGAGCGCGCGTTGTGACCAGCCCGTGAAACCGGGCCTGGTGATCCCGGCGCCGTCGGTCGACAACGGCGTCAACCCGCTTCCCGCCGACCAGCTGCCGGGTACCCCACCGCCGATCAGCGATCCGCTGCAGCGGCCGGGATCGGGCACCGTGGTGTGCAACGGGCAGCAGCCGAACCCGTGCACGTACACCCCGAGCGCGCCGCCCGCGGCGCTGTACGACGTGCGCAGCGGCATGGTCGTGGGCCCCGACGGTGTGGTGTATTCGGTGGCGAACTCGGCCAACATCGGTGACCAGGGCTGGAAGAAGATGCTGGGGCCCGCGGGCTGACACGGCGGGCCGCGGTGCGTCGGCGGCCTCGATGTCCACGGCGCGGTAGCCGGCCGACAACGGGAACGAATTACTGGATGCCCCAATGTGTTTGAGCTTTCAGTTAGTTGGTTGTCGGTGGTGGTTGGGGTTGGAAGGGGGTGTACCACCACCAGTCGGCGCGTTCGCCGAGGGGCCCGGGGCAGGGCGCGAC